>NZ_JAYGHC010000009.1:128320-137616 GCF_034932285.1 Cronbergia sp. UHCC 0137 | reverse complement strand
ATTTAATGATTTCTCTGAATTTCCAACTTTCAAAAATCAATATCCGTTAAATTTACAAAAAACATTAAGCGATGAGTGGGATCGCTAACTCAACCAATTCCGCAGACTTTTGAGTATAATTTTTAAACACAGGTGCAAAAGGGTTAAGTTTAACACTACGAACAAAAGTGATAGATGGAATTTCTCTCTTTTTGCTGGTCAATAATAAATCAATCATAACTAGAGTTAATTGATCAATATCAACTGGTTTAAGTAAATATTTTTCAATATCTATCTCTGGAAATTCGGTCATGATACCTGCGTCAGAAGTTGAAGTGACAACAAGTGAAGTATGATTCCTATTACCTGCATCCATAACACTTAACCTCTGGAATAATTTAGAAACACTTTCACCCAAAAACCTAATTTCGCAAATAATGATATTGGGAATAAACCAAGTCAGGATTTCTAAAGCCTCATGTACAGAGCTAGATGTAATTACATTTGCACCAAAATGTTTAAAAAAGATGCTATATAAAACCCCACTATCAACATCATTATCTACAACGAGTATTTGTGAACCTTTCAGTATGCCAACATTAAAAAGAGAAGCAACACTTTGATTCATAATAAAACCTGGAATTGAATGGTTCTGATGTAACCCTCTGCTCCTCTAATATGATTTAGTGTTGTTTGATTTTGTGAATGAGTTGATGTATTACTACACAAAACTTATTCAAGATTTTTTTGGTAATATGTAGCAACCGCCAAGGTGGTTAGGACATCAATTGTTAGTGCAACTTGACGTAAGCCATTGATGAAACTCGTTTCACAACAGGGTTTTAATTCTGACTCCTGACTCCTGTTATAACTATTCCCATTCTCGGTCTTCAAGTTCCTTCTGAGGCAATAATAAGGTAGCTTCGATTTCCTGTCTGATACCAGCCGTTACCTCACAATTACTATGCAGACAATCGAGTAATAATTGATTGGCATCGTAGTAGCGTTGTAACACTTGCTGCTGTTCAGGACTAAACTGCCACTGGTGGTTAATATTGCGGTAGTTCGTTACTGCCATCTTTAACTGTTCAGCCCAAGCTGCATAGCTTGTTTTAACCCATAGCTGAAACCGTTCTTGATTCACACTAGAATTTGGTAATTGCTCAGAGAGTTGTTGCAAGGATTTATAAAGTCCAAGATCGAGAACAATTCCCAGAATATTCGAGAGTGCATCTGCACAGACGTGGAAATGGGCAAAGTTCTGGCTCTCATCAATTGCACACTCCACCAGCAGGTTATCTAAAGCTGCATCGAGAAACATCCCCTGGTCAAGGCTACTGGCTAAGGCAAAGTGAGGAGCTATGCGAGGAGTGCGACTCAAAGCCAGATAAAATGCCCGGACTGCTGCATCTTTTGGTTGGGTGGGAATAGTGCGAGACTTTTGACTAGCCCAGGTCAAAAACTCTTGTAAATAAGGGTCTTGAGCAACCAAAGCATCAATTTGTTGCTTCATCAACTGTACTAGAGAGTCTGCACTCCTCAGCATAGTAACTGTCAATAAGAAGATTTCACGCCAATGGGGGTCAGTAATGTGACTAACTAGACCTCCCAGAGATTGTTCTAATGCTTGTAGATTATAACTGGCAACAATTTTTCTAGCTGTGAAGTATTCTTGAAATGCCAGATAGGAGAAAGAAAAGATTCCCCGCGCTCGTTCTGCTAGTAACCCATGTTGGGCTTCGATCGCTTTCAGTGCCGCTTCACTTTCCATTTGCAGTTCTTCTGCATCCATTGGCACTTTAGTTAGGTTTTGAATATAGTCACCAATGTATTGCTCAATGATGCGTTGCTCAAAAAAATACTGACCTTTCTCAAATGTCGCTGCTGCAATCTGACTCAATAATTTGAGCTTTTGTGGTAATAAAAACCCCCGGTAAACGTCATCTCTTTCTACACCTCTAGCTTCATCCCATTTACCCAACAGCAGATCTAGTCCTTGTTTATAAAAGTCAGTGCGCTTGGTGGGAAATTTATCTTGACCGTGAAACACCCAGCAGGCAAGATGTAAAAATAGGGGGGTGACGACGAGTTGGCGAAATTGCCAATTTTCAGCTAAGTCTAGTTTCTGAATAAAGTCAACGGACTGGGATTGACCATCTTCAGTGTCGGTTTTGGTAAAGGCCACAAACCATTTTTGGGCAAAGACTCGGATTTGTTCTGAGGTAAAGGGGGCAATTTCAACATCGGTAAAGCCTCGGATTCTCAGTCTTTGCGCTGCTGTTCGGCAGGTGGCTACCAAATGATTTTTGTGATACTTTTCTGAAAATCGCCGAATTTCGCCGAGAACAGCATTGCTTTGTTGGTTAAGAACTTCATCCATACCATCAAGCAACAGTAATACTCGGCCTTCGTTGAGTAAGGTTTCTATGATTGATGGGTCTGAAATTCCAGATGTGAGAAACTCTTGGCGGATATAATTTAATAGGTTGAACTCGTTGGTGACTTTAGCTTCTTCGGCAAAATTTCGCAGTGTGATGAATATCGGCACATGATTCGCTGCAAATGCACCTTGGTTACACTGAATAGCGAGATGTTGCAAAAACGTGGTTTTACCCACTCCTGGTTTACCTAACACCCTGAGTTTGGAGTATTTTTCAACTGCCTGTACACCAGGTATCTGTTTTTGATCAGTCTCACCTAACCCAAATCGGTCAAATTCCTTTGGATCGAGGTTTTGCAGTTCGGTGATTTCTAACCATTGTTGACTGGCAATTTCTTCTAAAATATTCAGGTCTACATATATATCGTTGATAGCAACGGGACGACTAATATCTAATAATTGCAAGATGCCGCACTGGTCTTGAATTTTATCAAAACGTTGCGATCGCACTTGTTGTACTAAATTATCAATATCTAGCATAAAAGTTTGAGTTGATTTTTCTCGGTCAATAAAATCTGCGGGTGGTTCGAGAGCAATTTCTCGCCAATCTAGTTCTAATACAGCACAAATTTCAATAAATGTTAGACGTTCAATTGGTTGTCCAGTTAGAAATCGCCAAATAGGTTGTCGAGTTTTTAAATTAACTTCAAAAGCTAAATTTTCCTGAGTCCATCCCTTACGGGTAAATGCTTTTTTCGCCTCTTGAATCCCAGTAGATGACGCTTGGAGCGATCGCTTGGCCATAAAAGAAAAATCCACTCCTTAAATTTTAAACCTAAATTTTTATTTAAATTTTCACTATTACAGTTTTTTTGTGCTATCACGATTTTACTCTATTAATCTTATACAAAATCCAAGAATATAATCTCTTTTTCTTAATTTTTGTGACGAAATCGAACATTATACGCTTATTTTATACATTCCGATTCTTGATAAGACTTGAATTTAAACATTGATCTGTAATGCTATAAAAATAAACTACAGCTTGCAACCTAATGATAAATACTAGATTGTTCACAAATAATAATTGTTTTTATAGATATTATTTAAAGATAGCTTTAATTTTTATCCTATAAAAATAAATCCATAACATAGGCAAGTTTCAACTATTAAACTTGATGTTTACCAACTTCTGTATTAATAAAAAATCTGAGTTTATTATCAATTTAAAATGTATAAAATCATGAAAATATCTGAATTAGTCTACATTTCTAGGGGTTCTGGAAGAATAAAAGCAACAAAAAAAATCTGATGGAGAAATAATTTACAGGACATTAACCCCCTCCCCGCAAGCGAGAAGGGGGCTATGATACCAACTAAGAACCGCTATATTCTACTCTTAGAGGTTGTTTGAGAAGTTTTATGTTAGGACTTACGCAAGGGTTACGGAATAACGAACCACAGAGACGCAGAGGACACAGAGGAATAAGGATTTGATCGGTATTTTGCGTAAGTCCTGTATGTTTTACCAAGGGGGGAATCAGAGTCAACGTCCCCCTTTTCAAGGGGGATTTAGGGGGATCTAAAAATATTTGATACACCATGAGGAACTTTTAAAATATCCTCTTAATTTATCGACTAATTACCGCTCAATTAAACCTATTCAAGGTCTTAAATTCCAGTCATTGGGTTAAGCACCACAGATTTAAATATTGCCACAATCAAAAGCCAAAAAAACTAATTCAAGAACACAGCACCATCAGATTGGATACTCATCGCACTTCTGTCTTGGTTAACATCTCCTGTTTCTTGGAAAGTCACTTCCATCATTCCGCTTTCCTGAGTAGGTTTAGGAGTAACCATTAAAAATCTGCCATCTTCCCGTTGAAATGTTACCGTAATAGGTGCGCTCAAATCTCGTAAAGTAAAATCTGATTTAACAGGTAAGGAACGTTGTCCAGTATCACCAATTACCTGATATTTAATATCTGTGTTTGTGTTGTTTACCAATTTGATATTTACCTTACCATCTGCTAAAGAAACTACAGTTCTGGGGTATTGCTTTTGTGTTTCTGGTGCTTGTATTCGAGTACCAAAAGTTGGTGATGTTGACCTAAAACTCGGTTCAGGAAGAGTAGAACCTGGTGGTTGAACTTCCATTCTTGGAGGTGCTTCACCACCCATTCCGAACTCTCGTTGATTAGGTGTAGAGGGAGTAGGACTAAATCCTTGTTCCATGCGTCTGCGAGTGATCGCATTAGGTGGACATCCTTGGGGAACGAAGACTCGATTGTTATGTGGTTCTTCGTAGAAAATTTTGGGACATGGATTAATGCTAGAAACAGGTTCTTGTGCTAAAACTATTTGTGGAATAACCGATAAGCTGACGATTAAACCACTGCAAATACTAGAAACTAATTGATAATTGATATTCATTCTTTTCTCCTGTTGAATTTCGTTAGTAATGGTTAATTAGTTAGTTTTTTCTCCTATACAACAGATTGCAAGTCAGTGAGGTACAAACTGAAAGCCAAAACTCAAGTAGCAAACGTGTTTCACCTCCTGCCTTCTGCTGTAATTATTTAAGCTTCTTCCCAAAGTTGGAGAATTTTATCAGGTAACCAACTAGAAATTTCTTGGATTCTTTCTGATGATAATTCATCTTTAGTGGCAGAAAAAATTGCTTTAACTACTTGTTCACGGTCTACATTTGCTGGCATTCCTCCTTCATTTTCTACCCGAAATAGAAAGCGATCGCTATCAATTTTAAAAATGCCAGGACCCTGCCACGGTGGACGAACTCGACTCAAAAAGGCTACAATCGGATTAGTGTCATGCCACAAATCAGAGATCTCCATATTTAGAGATTTATTTTTAGTTATTTCTGCTGGTTCGTGTAATTCTGCTTCCACTCGGTCTGCTGCTTCTGTTGTCATTAAATCGCGCATCACCCGAAATACTACTTCTGTTAAATCCCGCGCATCAAAAATATCTGTTAACCCACTTTTAGCCATTACCTTTTCTAAAAAAGGCATATCTTTTGTAGCAATAGCCATTGGTGGTTTATCTTGAATTATTTCCGGGGGATTAGCTTCCATTTTTTCTAGCAATTTTCGCCCCATTGCTGTTAATTCGGCTTTTTTGAAAGTAATTAAATGTGGTAAAATACCATCCTGAGCGCCAAAAGTATTAGCAATTCGCAAATCAAATTCCTGGGGATTAACAAAATCAGGAACATCTTCTTGCTTTGCATAGGCATTACCAGAAAATTCCGCATTGATATAATGCTTTTGATTCAAATAATCTAAATGCCCTAAAAATTCCGCTATGGTGATTTTATGACCAGGAAAATCATCTTGATTAAAGTGAACTTCATGTATTCCCTCACCTGTAGCGTTAATTTTTTTGAGTAAAATATAGCTAATATCTTTTCTGATCGTAATTGGCATTTTTGATTATACTCCAATTCAAAATTATCAAGGCAGGAATACCTTTACTACACTAATTAAATCAGAAAATATATTGACATTCATCTATCAGAGGTAACAAATATTTTAAACCAAGTTAATACTCTAGAGATATTGGTAAATAAATAGTGAAAGTCGTACCTTTGCCAACAATACTTTCTACTTGAATTTGTCCTTGATGACGTTGTACAATAGCTTGAGCGATCGCTAACCCCAAACCAGAACCTCTGTGAGTACGCGACGCATCTACCCGATAAAATCGGTCAAACAACTGTGGTAAAGACTCTGAAGGGATACCAATTCCTGTATCACTCACCTTAATTTGTAACTGAGAATAGCCGTAACGCAGTCCAGAAACTCTCCCTAACTCCACCTTTACAGATCCTTGAGTTGGGGTATACTGCAAAGCATTAGCAATTAAATTTGTACATAATCGCACCAATTGATCCCAATTTCCCCGCAGAGTAAACCAGTTTTCTAGTAATTCTGGATCTATTTCTAAAGGAGGATCTATTAAATTTAAAGTTAAATTAATTTCTTTCTCTTTAGCTAACAACTGTTGTTCTTCCACCACTTCCATCAATAAAGCATCCAGAGGACAAAGTGAAAAAACCTCTTGACTAATACCACTATCTTGTCGTGCTAAAAATAGTAAATCATTGACCAATTTACCCAATCGTTGGGTTAATCTTTCTACTACTTTTAATTGTTGTTTATAATGTAAAGTTGTGGTATTATCTATCTCTGTTAACTCTAAATCAGTTAAGGCTACTTGGACATTAGTTTGAATTAAAGCAATAGGACTTCTCAATTCGTGAGAAGCATCAGCCGTAAATTGCTTGAGACGTTGATAAGATTCCCCCACCGGTTCCATTGCTTTACCAGATAAAAACCAACCACTAGCAGCAACCGAAACCACCATTAAACCAGTACCCAAAGCTAAATCTAATATTAATTGATGACTGGGTTTCGTAACTTCAAACCAGGGATGACTCACTCGCAAATATCCCAATACCTGTCTTCCTTGTTCTACTCGTTTTGTCACTTGTCGCAATAACAATCCTGAATCAGAATCACCATCACTCCAAACTCCTCTCCCCATTACCCGCACAGTTTCCCCCATGCGCTTAACATGAATGGGAATATCTAAAGGTTCAGAAAAAGTTGACCAAATTAATTTACCAGTGGAGTTAAACCATTCTAAGTCAATGTGGTCATCTTCTACATCTGCATTATTAAGAAAACCAGCTTCTACATTCACCCGTACTTGATCGGTTTGGGGAATAATTGGGTCAATTAGTAGAGTAGAAGCACATCGGCTAGTAGTTAAACATCGTTCTACAATTTCTACAACATGATTTAAAGTATCATCAATTCGTTCAATCAGTGTACTACGAACATATAAATACACTCCACTGGCAAATAACAGCAGCAATACAGCAGTTATAGTAGTGTACCAAAGAGCTAAACGGCGACGGGTGGCTTGAAACATTTATGAAAAAGAATTGGTGATTGGTAATAAATTAATTATTCCTCTCATTTCCCCTGATAGCTGTAGGTTTTTTACCATCAACAGGAGTGGAAGGAAATGTTGTCTAAGAAAGAAGGCAAATAGACAAGCCCTGTAGTAGATTAGCAGCGAAAGTCAAGAAACCAAGCAGAAAGCAAGAAAGTTGGCGAACAGCATGGGAATTGAGGGGTTTGGTTCGAGCAATGTGTTTCGCACTTTTGCTCATTGATACTGGCAATAAAATGAGCTACCTGAGTTAAACTACTCGATTTTGTCATCACCATTCCAAAGCTCCAGATTGCCAAACCCATCGCCTGTGGTATCGTCAAATGAGGTAGATGCTCTGATACTACATGGTTTGAGTTGCTTGATTTTCTCACTTCTTTGTGCCAACTCTTCCTGATTGTAGAAAACCTAATCCTGTCAGCCTTTCCCCTGCCCTCTTCCTTTTTCCCGGTTTTCTAGATTAATGTTGGTGTAATTGTTTTGATGAAGTGCGATCGCTAATCGTTAATAAAATAATGACTCTATTAAAACGTCAATGGTTTATGCTGCTAAGTGCAGCTTCAGCAATTGGTTCAATTGTGATTTTCCCCCTGCAAGTTCTCAGCATCCAGCCGAGTGTAGAGGTGACAGGGGTACAGCAGATGAATATTTTCCAGGCGATTGTGTTGGGTTTCGTGCAGGGGATGACGGAGTTTTTGCCAATTAGTAGCACAGCGCATTTAAAATTTGTGCCGGTGGTTCTGGGTTGGGGTGATCCGGGGGTAGCTTTTACGGCGGTGATTCAGTTGGGGAGTATTGCGGCGGTGTTATCGTATTTTTGGGGGGATTTGACAACGATTATTTTGGGTTCTAGCAGAGCGATCGCCCTCAAGGATTACAATGATTTTAACTTTCGGTTATCGTTGGGAATTATTTTGGGAACAGTACCGATTGTTTTTTTCGGGCTGTTAATCAAAGTTTTAATTCCCGACTATGATAATTCACCGGTGAGAAGTTTAGGAGCGATCGCTATTGCTTCTATCGTTATGTCTCTGTTATTGGGTTTATCAGAAAAACTCGGCCAGCGTCAGAGGGATTTTGAGCAATTAAGAATGCAAGATGGTTTATTGATGGGTTTAGCTCAATGTTTGGCCTTGGTTCCCGGTGTTTCCCGTTCTGGGTCAACTTTAACCGGGGGGCTATTTATGGGGTTAGAGAGAGAGACAGCAGCCAGATTTTCCTTTTTATTAGGTATTCCTGCCATTACACTAGCGGGGTTAGTTGAGCTAAAAGGCTTATTAGAGATCGGTTTAGACAATGGGAGTATAGTTCCTTTAATGGCGGGGGTGATTTCTGCAACTATATTTTCTTATATAGCGATCGCTGGATTACTCAAATTTCTCAAAACCCAAAGTACATGGGTTTTTATCTGGTATCGTCTAGCTTTTGGTGTCACTATCTTGGGTACTATCTCTGCGGGCTGGTTGAAAAATAGTTAAAGTATTAACGTAAGTTGCTTTTTTAGGGAAATAAGGTGCGTCAGAAACTTAAAATTAGTGATTTTAGCCTAAATTATTCTGTCTGACGCACCCTACAGACCACAAAATATCGGGAAAATTAATAACTAGCAGTATTGATTTAATTTCTCCAAATGTTTATTGTTAGACTATATTCTGTGTTGGAATAGCTTGTAACTTTACTTATCAAGTTAAGAGTTTTTGTAGCGACTGTCTTGATTGTCAAGCGACAGCGCAACCCAACAAAAGCCTGTAAATGTTGGGTTTCCTAACGTCAACCCAACCTACCTGATTTAATGTTTTTAGCTTAACCGACAAGTATTGAATGTAGAGGTTGATTAAATCTAGGGCTTCATTGCATCAATCGTTACTAAAAACCGAGCTATATCTAATACTTCAAGAGGTTGTTTTAAAACTTTTTCTTGTGGGATATGACACCCACAGATCCCCCTTACAAA
>NZ_JAYGHC010000009.1:90540-128138 GCF_034932285.1 Cronbergia sp. UHCC 0137 | reverse complement strand
CTTACAAAGGGGGACTTTGAGGAATTTAGTGGGGGGATCTCGATTAATTCGGATACCTTACCTTGTTCCACTACCATGCTCACTATCAGGCGCACCATTATCTGGTGGAGTATATTTACTTTGTACTACTTTATAGTTTACTTTATTGGGATAACTTGAATTAAAACTATTGGAAGTAATAGCCGCAGCAGAAATTTTTGGGACTAAAATATACATCGTTAAACACAAAATTAAAATACTGATTACCCTGATTTTGTGTTCCCGTGATTGTAGTAAATTGACTAACATATTAACTTACTCCCGATTTCTAATTGCCATTAGTAAAACTGATCAACTTATTACTAAATACTTGAATTTAAATTAATAACTTTGCTGAAAATTTTGGTTGGTTTTAAAAATACTTGTAGTTTAGATATTCTTGCATCTTTTAAATATCTACCCTAAGTTAGGGATTTTTATTAAGGTAACTAATTACCAAGATAAATCTTCCTGATTAATTTACCGTTAACCAAAGCTTAAATCATATTGAATCTAAATACCTGGTAGGTTTAATCAAAAAGTACAAAAAATTAGTAATTGTTAGGATACTTTTTATAAGGCAACATTTTTAGTAATAATAAATTACTTACATTAATAAAATTTAACACAATTGTCTCGCTTTTTTCCAATTCTGTAAAAAAAATAAAATTTAAAAATATACTTTTGACTAATTATACAAATTCATAGCGGTTTTTACCGAGGTTTTTAGCGCTATACATTGCCAAATCTGCTTGTTTAATCAAGGTTTCACAATCTTGGCTATTAATTGGGTAGATGCTGATGCCAATACTCGCTGAAACACTGATAGTATTTCCATCTAAAACTATTGGCTCTGTGATGATACTTAAAAGTTTATTAGCAACTTGAGCAGCTACTTGCACTTGAGCGATCGCTGGTAAAATCACAGTAAACTCATCACCACCCAAACGAGAAACTGTATCACTAGCCCGGAGGCAATTTTTCAGCCGTTGAGCGATAATTACCAACAAGCGATCGCCCATTTCGTGTCCCAAGGTGTCATTTACCTGCTTAAACCCATCTAAATCAATAAACAATAAACCTAGTAATAAATTATTGTTTTGCGCCCAAAGTAAGGATTCACAAAGGTTTTCTACAAAAAATTTGCGATTAGATAAACCAGTGAGAGGATCATAATATGCCATCTGACGCAGGTGGACTTCTTGGAGTCTTAATTCATGGTTAAAACGGTATAATTCCGTAGCTGTACGTTTGAGTTCTTCTTCGACTTGCTTCCGTTGAGTAATGTCTCTAATTACCCCGATTAAAAATAAATTACCAGCAGCATCTTTGTGGAGCGATCGCTTGGTAGCTATCAGATGTTTTTTACCATGAATATCTGTAAATTCCTCTTCATGTTCATGGGATTGGTGAGTGCGGAAAACAAGTGCATCCTGTTCTCGAAACACATCAGCCTCATGTTGAGGAAAAAGCTCATATTCTGATTTTTGCATTAATAAATTATGGGGATAACCAATAAATTCACAATAGGCTTCATTTAAAACAATCCATTGATTTTGTGCATTTTTAACGAAAATTGGGTCAGGAATCGCATTAATTACTTGATACAAAAACTCCTTTGAGCGTTTCAATTCTGCCTGTATATAAGCTAAATAACAGGTAATAGCGATCGCTGAAGCACCAAAGGAAAATCCTGCCGGAACTATTGGTATCCACCAACCAGCTAAAAAAGCCACATAAGCCGTTAAGCTTAAAAAGCCAGCACAAATCACTACAATCACAGCACTTCTTTTCACATATCTGAACCGACAGATGATCATTATTCCCAAATAAGACCATAGGAAAATCCACAAATTTTCCATCAGATCAGTCCAAACTTTAAGTAATGGTCTTCCTTGTAAAGCAGAAGCAATTAATTCATGGATAAAATAAGCTTGTAGTTGCACACCAGCTATTGGTTTAGTTCTGCCAATCAGACTACTAGAATAAGGAATAAATACAAAATCCTGGACACTAGCAGCCGTAGAACCGATCAGGATAATCCGATCATTAATCCAATCTTTGGGAACTTGATTAGCTAATACATCATTCAGAGATACATGACGATAACAACACAGTGTAATAGATGAATGATCACAACGGGGTTTAGGAAAATTAGATAAAATTTGGTAGCCTCTATCATCAGCATCTACATAACCACCATTATTTTTTTCAAATCTAGTAAATACTGCTTTACCTAACTGTAAATATTGAGGATTACTAGCTGCTGTTTGGGGAGTAATTCCTTCTGATTTTAAATATAATAAAGCTAATTTTAGGGCAAAACTTTCATGAACTTGATTGTTAATGTGCAAATATAACAAACTTCGGCGTACTTTACCATCCAAGTCATACAGCACATTACTAAAACCAACTTTGCCAATCTGATCTAATACTGGTGGAGGTGAAACACTGGTATTTTTATTATTTGCTAATAGTTCAATCCCAATTAAATTAGGAATTGAGTTATACGCATTCACCAATTCTTGATAACCTGGATTTACTGGTAAATCTCTGTAAATGTCTAGTCCAATAGCCCGGGGTTGTTGTTTTTGTAATTTTTGTAATAATTGAGCGATCGCTCTATCAGGAATCGGCCAAGAACCAACTTCGCGCAAAGATGCTTCATCAATCTCTACAATAGTAATACGTTCTTCTATTCCTTCGGTTGGACGCAAATTAAACAATTGATCTAAAGTCGCTAATTCCAAAGGTTGTAATAATCCCAGGGAACGCAAAAGTATTACAATTATTGCAATAACAGTAGCAGTAATCCATTCTTGGTATTTGCACCCCAGTAATTGATTTAATTCAGCGATTAATTTGACTAAAGACTTGTCTGATTGTTGATTTTTTATCATAATCTAGATAAGAGAAAATACTATCTCTTGCCTATAGCTATTAATTCGATTAAAACTCTTAGTCATAACAATGGTATTGAACTATAGAGAAACTTCCTACGTGGAGAGAGGGAACAGGAAAAGAATATGTGTAATTTATTCTGCCTAATTACTGACCTAGTATAACATTTGGTATTATTTTATATGTTACTAAAATTTAACTATTTTTATAAGAAGTTTATGTTAAAAACTATTAAGTAAAAATCAAAGTATTGTAAAGCTTCACTGCTAGAAAAAGATTATCCCTCTCCTGAACGAGAAGAGGGACAGGTTTTTGTTAGATGTTGATAACTTTCTAAAAACCCTTTAACGACTACCGGAAATATTTAAAATTGCGAGAACCTGTATAACCAGTAATTTTGGCTAGTTCTTCTAAATTTTGAACTCCGCTATAAATTGTACCATTGATAATCCAAGAGGGGAAGCCTTGAATTTTTGCGGCTTGACACAATTCTGGTTTACCATTTGGGCTATCAGCAGCGCACTCTACCTGAACATTATTATTTTTGAGAATTTTAGCAGCTTCTTTTCCAAAAAGTAGCTTTTGTTCATGGCAATGAGGACACCAATAAGCAACATATTCTTTTGCACCTTGATCAACTAGATGACGAGCAAGAGAGATTTCTGCTTCACCAGAGGTTGTAGTAATTTCCCAACCAAATTCTGGGTTAGGTTGTGCTTTGGTATTAAAGGAAATTCGCTCAGGTTTTCCTGGTGTTGATACTGTTGAATTGTTTAATTGGTTGACATTAGCATAAACACCTAAAGTACCAATTATTGTCACCATGCCGACAATTACGCCAGTAAAAAGTATTTGTCCAATATCTTCCCAATCACGACCGACAACAGTTAATACTAACATACTCAAAGAGAACAAAGCCGAACCGATACAGTAAGGACAAATAGCTTTGATTTGAGATGCCAGTACATACATTAAATATCCACTAAAAACCGACATAGCGATCGCTCCTACCAAGAGCAACCACCAAGTCACATTTTCTAAGCTTTTCCTGATATTTTTGCTTTCATCTGAGTTAATTGCTAAAGGAGCAAAAGCCAATATCAGCATACTAATATAAGCTAAAAACCCAAATAAAGCCAAAGGCTGACCAAAAACCGTTGCCCAAGGGCTAGAAAGAACATCATTACAACCTTTAGCACCAGCTTCGGCCACACAGGACGCGCTGCGTCCTGATAGTTTTTCAAAGGTGAGATAACCTGTTGTTAAAGCACCACATCCAGCGATCGCCCCAATCAATGGACGCGACCATTTATGAATCCAAGGAGTAGAACGACGACGAATCATAAGTTAATTTGGTGATTGGTGATTGGTGATTGGTGATTGGTAATTGGTGATTGGTGATTGGGAATTGGGAATTGGGAATTGGTGATTGGGAATTGGTGATTGGGAATTGGGAATTGGTGATAAATTAATTATTCCTCCCCTGCCTCCCCTGCCTCCCCTGCCTCCCCTGCCTCCCCTGCCTCCCCTGCCCCCTGCCCCCTGCCCCCTGCCCCCTGCCCCCTACCTACCTGCGTTGTGCCGCTTCTACAAACTGACTAACGCGAATTGGATCAATTGGTTGTTCAATCTGACCATGACGTTTGAGAGAACTGGAAACTATGACACCATTTGCTGCTTTCATCAAAGTACCAATATTTTCCCAATTAGCGCCACTACCAATCAATACAGGTGTATTTGCCGCAGCCTCACAAGCTAGTTCCAAATCTTCTAGATTAGGAGGACTACCAGTTGCCCATCCAGATAAAATTACCGCATCCGCCAAACCTCGCTCAATCGTATCTTTAACAGCCACCGTCAGATGGGGAGAACTCAAAGGATGGGCGTGTTTTACCAACACATCAGCAAAAATTTTCACATCACATCCTAATTCCCGTCGATAGCGCAGTAATTGATGGGCTTCTCCTTCAATTAAACCTTGATCAGTTGCCATTACTCCCGTCAGGACGTTAACGCGGATAAATTGTGCCTTGACACAACTAGCGATCGCGATCGCACTTTTGCCATCGTTCCTTAACACATTTAAACCCACAGGCAAAGTTACTAAATTCTGTATTCGCTGCACCACCACAGTTATTGCACTCACAACTGCTGGATCAACTTGGTTTTTGGTAAATGGCGCGTCGAAAAAATTTTCCACAATAATGCCATCTACACCCCCACTAGCCAGGGCTGTTGCTTCTTGTTCAGCGCGGTCAATCACCGCCTTGAGGCTACCTCCCCAACGGGGCGAGGTCGGTAATGGCAGCAGATGAACTACGCCAATAATTGGTGTTTGAGTTTTAAATAACTGATGTAAGTCCACGTCTTTAAATTTGCTTGGCAAAGTCCCAATTGTATAATTTTTTGATTAAGTAGCACCTTTGATCCAACTAACCAATAAAAAGCTGTCCACCTCTATAATTGGCATTATTTCATTGTCGGAGATTTTTTTCATAGGAAATCCCTAAAAATACTCGTATTGCCAGTATTATAGATTTGTGTCTCCTGCCTCCAGCATAGCCCCCTACTTGCATCAGTCACACTTAATTTTATTTTTTTTAGTTTGTTGCTTCCACCTGAAGATGGAAATTCTGATCAAACCTTCCCTAAGATATGTTAAGATGAAACCTGGTTACAAGAGGAGTGTGCCACTCACAAGACGCAAGGCAGCTTCCCGCGATTTATGTGTCCATCCTACGTCCAATCATTCGTAGGTCAGACCCAAATTCTAGGGCAGCATTACTGCTTGACAGGTGTAGTTGCGATCGCGATTTTTTTGAGGGTAGCGACTTCTCACAACAGCCCCTTGGGCGGCTTCCCTTTCGCGTAGCGTGCCTAAGGCATTGGGTAAATTCACAACGCCAAGACTGTGGTAATTTAAAATACCAACAGGCTAATTATTAAAATAATATAACGAGTGTAAAATTTACCCCAAAACTCTCTTTCTTGCCCAGGGAAACAGACTAATAAAAATATATTGAAGAAGGAGTCAGTAACCACCAAATCTATGATTTTGTGGGGGTTTTAAACCCAATTATACATACGGCAGTCGTAGATAATTCATGCTGATTTCTGACTACTGTATTCTGTTTGATCAAGTCACCCAAATCTATATTAATTATTGATTAGGGCTGAGATTCCACGGGCATTTACTAGCAGTTAATGAGAGTGCCATTTGGCGGAAGTAAAAAGTCAAAAAGTTTATATTAATAGGCTTTGCGGCTATTTCCAATTGTATCTATAATTTCGTTGCAACGAAAGTGAAAACTATTGACAAACAGGACTTTTAAAAGTGGGATATTTACACCATTATTTAGTAGTTCTGGAACGTTGAATTGAAAAGGAAAAAACATGAACAACTTTGCTAAATATGGGTGATAAGCCAACAATTGCCATTTCTCACCTGGGATGCGAAAAAAATCGCATTGATACAGAACATATGTTAGGGCTGTTGGTAGAAGCAGGCTACGGTGTCGATACAAATGAAGAGTTAGCTGATTATGTAATTGTCAACACTTGTAGTTTTATCGAAGCTGCCAGAGAAGAATCAGTCAGAACCTTAGTAGAACTGGCAGAAGAAAACAAAAAGATCGTGATCACCGGCTGCATGGCGCAACACTTTCAAGAGCAATTATTGGAAGAGTTACCGGAAGCAGTAGCCGTGGTAGGTACAGGAGATTATCACAAAATTGTCGAAGTAATTGAGCGAGTAGAACAGGGAGAAAGGGTTAAACAGATTAGCGCCGAGCCCACCTACATCGCCGATGAAACCACACCACGCTATCGGACAACAACCGAAGGCGTAGCTTATCTGCGGGTAGCCGAGGGATGTGATTATCGTTGTGCATTTTGTATTATTCCTCATTTACGAGGAAACCAGCGATCGCGTACCATTGAATCAATAGTCGCCGAAGCCCAAGAACTGACCAGACAAGGTGTTAAAGAAATAATTCTGATTTCCCAAATCACCACAAATTATGGCTTGGACATTTATGGTCAGCCAAAATTGGCGGAATTACTGCGTGCTTTAGGGAAAGTAGATGTACCCTGGATCAGAATGCACTACGCCTATCCCACCGGACTTACCCCGGAAGTGATAGCAGCAATTCAAGAAACACCGAACGTTCTACCGTATTTAGATTTGCCCTTACAACATTCTCATCCAGAAATCCTCCGCTCCATGAACCGCCCTTGGCAAGGACGGGTAAATGATGGCATTATTGATCGGATCAAAACAGCCTTACCCACATCAGTATTGCGGACAACATTTATTGTTGGTTTCCCTGGAGAGACCCAAGAGCATTTTCAGCACTTACTAGAATTTACCGAGCGGCATGAATTTGATCATGTCGGAGTCTTCACCTTTTCACCAGAAGAGGGAACACCCGCCTACAACTTATCTAATCAAGTTCCTCAAGAAGTCATGGCAGAACGCCGTCACAAATTGATGGAAATTCAACAACCAATTTCCCTCCAAAGAAATCAACAGGAAATCGGCAAAATAGTTGATGTCCTGATTGAGCAAGAAAACCCAGAAGGTGGAGAATTAATCGGTCGTTCCGGTAGGTTTTCGCCCGAAGTCGATGGTCAAGTCTATGTTAAAGGTGAGGCTAGGCTAGGAACCATCGTGTCAGTAAAAATAGACAATGCCGATGCCTACGACCTCTATGGTCAAGTTGTTAATAGTAACTAATAAGTATCGGTTTGCAAGTCCAAAATAACCAGTCCAAATAACTAATAAAATCTAGGAGAATTGATGACTTTATCTTTCCAAGAACTAGGCATTTCCCAAGAACGTGCTGAGAAATTAGAAAAAATTGGCTTTACTGCCCCGACAAACATTCAAACTCAAGCAATTCCCCAATTGCTGGCAGGTCGTGATGTAGTGGGTCAATCTCAAACAGGTACAGGGAAAACAGCAGCCTTTTCTTTGCCAATTTTAGAACGGTTGGATATTAACAAAAGGGCAGTACAAGCCTTAGTGTTAACCCCAACCCGGGAATTAGCCATCCAAGTTCACGATGCCATTTCCCAATTTATGGGTGATGATGGTTTACGAGTTTTAGCAATTTATGGTGGTCAATCAATTGAACGCCAAATGATGCAACTCAAACGCGGTGTACACATGGTTGTGGGTACTCCCGGACGGATCATTGATTTGCTAGAACGGGGCAATTTAAAGCTCGATCAAGTGAAGTGGTTTGTGTTAGATGAAGCTGATGAAATGTTGAGCATGGGCTTCATTGACGATGTAGAAAGAATCCTTTCTCAAGCACCTAAAGAACGTCAAACTGCGTTATTTTCAGCTACGATGCCACCATCAATTCGGATGTTGGTTAACAAGTTTTTAAATTCACCGGTGACTGTCACCGTGGAACAGCCAAAGGCCGCACCGAATAAAATCAATCAAGTAGCTTATTTAATTCCTCGTCACTGGACAAAAGCTAAAGCCTTACAACCAATTCTGGAAATGGAAGATCCAGAAACAGCTTTAATCTTTGTCCGCACTAGACGCACGGCGGCTGAGTTGACTAATCAGTTACAATCTGCTGGTCATAGTGTGGATGAGTACCACGGGGATTTATCTCAACAAGCACGGGAAAGGTTATTAACCCGTTTCCGTAATCGGCAAGTACGGTGGGTGGTAGCAACTGATATTGCTGCACGGGGTTTAGATGTGGATCTACTTTCTCATGTAATCAACTTCGATTTACCAGATAGTGCAGAAACTTACGTTCACCGCATTGGCCGGACAGGTCGCGCTGGCAAAGAAGGAACAGCAATTTCTTTGGTGCAACCCTTTGAACGTCGCAAACAACAGGCTTTTGAACGCCATAACCGCCAACCTTGGCAGATAATGACAATTCCTACCAGGGCGCAAATTGAAGCCAGACATATCAATAAGTTGCAAGCACAGGTAGCGGAAGCTTTGACTGGGGAACGGTTGGCTTCATTTTTACCAATTATCAGTGAGTTGATTGAAAAATATGATGCCCATGCGATCGCAGCAGCAGCATTACAAATCGCTTATGATGAAACCCGTCCAGCTTGGCTACAGCAATCAGAGGCAGATATGCCAGTAGAGGATATGGGATCTTCTAAGCCCAAGTTAAACAAACGTCGTGATGGTGGTAGTAGCGATCGCCCAGAACGTCGCGATCGCTCTTCTTGGTCTAAATCAGACAACGGTGGCGATGACGACAGACGCAAAAACTCTTCTTCTAAGCCCAAATTACGGATTAGCGATCGAGAATCTTCTATGGCCTCTGGTAATAAAAAACTAGGTTCATAGTAGTTAGTTATTGTCCGGTGAATTGTGGTTTTACCGGGCAATTTAATTAAACTTTGGCATTAGACATCTCCGGTAAAGATTGCAGAACCGAGAATCCCTACATGAGGAACGTCTTTACAGGGGTTTTAGGTCACGCATATCTTCTTCCTCCCCTGCCTCCCCTGCCCCCTAACCTATGGTTGCACCTTGGGTATCGAGGGGGAGCAATTAAGATTATTATTAATATTTTTTTACGATTTATTATTTTAAGTGTTAATGAAAATATGGTATATTTAGCTTATATGTAAACTTTTATATTAAATCATAACAAGTGAATTATATACAACGTTGGGAGGAATACGCTCCTGAAGAGTACGCTGCTATTCGTCTTAACTCTGATGATGTAGCTCTTATCTCTATGAACACAGGTTGGAGAGAGTCTCGTGTTAGGCGGATTAAAGACCACTTATTCTACTGTACACATTTATTAAATGATAGAGTTGACCGTTTCGACCCTGATCCTGATATAGCCGATACTTGGAATCGACTAAAGCAAGGTAATTTTAATATCGAAGATTTGCGATTACTTGAGCATGAATATTTTGAATCGCGGTTTGAAGGAATCTTTCATACCGACTACTCTACCGCTCATAATGCAACATTACGCTCTGGTCGCGTTTGGAGTCCAAGTTTGATATAAGTCTGATATCTGATATAAAATATAGTTCAAATGAGTTAAAACTCAAGTATCCAACTTTTGCAGACGACATCATCATCTGTTATGTCTTATGGCTTTTTATGTATTGATTTTAAAAGACGAAGAGGATGAAACTGGGGTTACTTACCGCTTTGGACCCAATGAAGATAATTTAGGATCTTTGTGGCTAAATAAATCTAGTGGAGAAGTTAAGGAACTTGAAGAAATACCTGCTCAAAACCCCCAGGCATTTTTTCAACGCGCAGCAGTAAAAGTTCGGCAACATTGGAAAAATGGATTGTTCCCTGAAAAAACTTGCTGGGCATCCTGAGAATATTTTGGCATTGATAGTCTATTCATTAGGATGGATGGTCAATGCTCTGTTTTTTTAAAGATGGCGATCGCTGTGATCGCCCTAACTCATGTTAAATATTAACTATGGTTGCGCCTTGGGTATCGAGGGGGAGCGATCGCGCAATTGATGTAATTCCCACTTCTTGCCAAGCAGTTAACATTGCCTTTTCAACTGGCCGAGTATTTGCTGCATCTGTCAAAGCGAGTAAGGTGGGTCCTGCACCACTGATCACCATCCCATAAGCACCAGCAGCCACAGCAGCCGCATTCACCGCATCGTAACCAGGAATTAAGCTTTTACGATAAGGCTGATGTAATTTATCTTGTAAAGCCGCTTTTAACCATTCTTTGTTACCTGTTTGCAAACCCCGCAACAATAAACCCAAATGAGCGGTATTAAAAATCGCATCGGCGCGACTAAATTCGGTGGGTAAAACTCGTCTTGCTTCGGAAGTGGAAAGTTCAAAATCGGGAATTGCTACGACTGGTACGATATTTTCATGCCAGGGAATATCGCAAATTTCCCAACCTGTCTCGCTGGTGGCTGCTAGACGACATCCACCAATTAAAGCTGGTACTACATTATCAGGATGTCCTTCCATAGCGATCGCTAATTCCATCACCTGCAACTCAGACAGAGGCACACCAGCCAATTGATTAGCAGCAACTAACCCCCCAACAATCGCAGTTGCCGAACTTCCCAAACCCCGCGCTAAGGGTACACCCATCACAATTTCAATTTTCACCGATGGCGGTGTGATATCTATATATTGATATAACTTGGCAAACGCCTGATAGAGCATATTGCTGTCATCAGTTTGCACCTTTTGGGCTTCTGCACCGGAAACTTGAATAATTAAACCATCTGCATCCGTGGTGAACTTAAATTCGTTGTATAATCCCAAAGCTGCACCAATACAATCAAATCCCGGACCCAAGTTCGCAGTTGTGGCAGGAACTTTAACATTTACGGTAGAAATAATAGACATTTGTAAATACTCACCAACCGATTAACTAGCATCTCATATATTGGTGGCACTTGAGGATGAGTTTTCGCTTTGTTTGGGGATTTTATCGAAAAATCAAGATTCCTCTAATTGCTGGGTTTGGCTGGTTGTGCCATAAGTGATATTTGTTTTCTCCACAGCTTGCGTTAGGTCTTCAAAATTGCATTGATATAATTTCAAAAGCTGATTAAACTGGTCAATTCTTAACTTAGGAATTGTTCTGCCTTTTTCCCAGTTTCTCACAGTTGATTCACCTATACCAATTCGACTAGCAACGTCAACAGTTCTCAGTTTTTGACGTTCTCGTAATTCCTTCATATCCATGCGTTGAGTCTTTTTTATTTAAATTGCGTTAACCCGTTGACGGTTAATCGAAGCAAGTGTACAATAAAACTTGAAAGGCACTGCCCTCTCCCGCCAAGAAGAAATGCAGTGCCTAGCGTTAACTAATTCAAGGTTCAATTTATTATGCCAAAATTTAGAGTCAGACTTCAACAAACTACTGCTGTAGGAATGACAATTTTTGTATCTTGTTCATTGTTCACATCTCCAGTTAATGCCAACCCTGCTATTCTTGCACCCGCAGCTTTATGTGCTGGTACGGCAGGTGTAGGGTGTGTTATTGTGGGTGTGGTAGCTATTGGTGGGATTACTTATTATGTCTGGGAATATGGCGGAGGTAAGCAAGTAATAGCTGATGCTGCTGGTAATATCAGACAAATGATTGATAACCCAGATAATCCAGGTGAAGTTGGCATTTGGGAAGATCCACTTGATACAGCCAGTGAACCTAAAGCAGAAAGTATTTGTAAGGATAGAGCCGCAAAACTAGGGGCAAGTTATACTAAACGGCGAGATCCTGTAACGAGAAAATGGATTTGTGTATTCACAGGAGGAACAGGTAGATGAGTAATACTCATTTTGTAGAAATGGCTTGTAATGACTGCGAAGAAATACCACCTCTCAATGGTGGGGTGGTTCTAACTATGCCAATATCCATGAATCAAGCAGTTGAAAAATTTTTAGAAACAGGTATGTGTTGGGGTAATGGAGACTTTAAACACACATACACGGCTGGTTGTTATGGTAACGAAAATCAAATTTGGGATTTTAGTCATTATGAAACTTACGAGCCGACAAATTCAAATTTGCCATCAATGGTAATTTTGCGATATCGTCCACGTAATCAAGAAGCAGCAAAGTTGTTTTACGGTAGTACGGCTAAATAAACACAGCATTGTGTTAGTTTTGTCTAAGAATTTGGAGAGCGATCGCTAACCTTAATTATCCTATATCTGTGGTGAGGGCGATCGCTCTAACTGAATAGCATTTTGTAAAACCTGCTCTTGATAGTCATCTTTGAGAGTTGTTTTTGTAAATACGACCACATCAAAGCCTAATAATTCTCGTAAATCCATTAACAAACCACCTAAATCAAATAAACTCCGATTTTCTTCTAAGTCAACTAAAAAATTAACCTCATCTTTGCTAAATTCTTCTAAGGTAAAATATCTTATATTAGACGCACCATAACGAGAAGATAATTGTAAAATTTCTGCTTTATTGGCTTGAATAATTTTTAACCGACTCCGAATAATAACAGATTGATTTTCATCACTATTTAAAGATGTTAAATGCTCTGCTAAAATCTTTTTTTCGTTACTTGTTAGAGATTCTAATTGTTGGAGAATATTCGTTAAAACAATATTAGGCATTTTCTACATCTCCTTAGTAGCTCTGATTATTGTAGCATTCTGTTATTTTTGTCTAAGAATTTGGAGAGCGATCGCTAACCTTAATTATCCTATATCTGTGGTAAGTGCGATCGCTCTAACTCTATTTTTTCACATCTTAAATTTTGGGAATCGAAAATCCCTGAGCATAGATTCGGGGATTGGTTTGGGAAACTATACTATAAGATTGACGCACCTGAGCATTTACCGCCACAGTCTTCACGTCATACATCTGCATAGCCATCTTGGGATACAAACCAATACCGATAATTACCACCAAAAAACAGGCTGCAATAAACACTTCTCTTGGTCTGGCATCAGTATAAACCGTCTGGGTTGGCAACAGGCAATCTGTACCAAAACAAGCCGTTCCTTCATCTTCCTGATTTTCCATCTGAGCATTATTAATATCACAAATTAATGCCGCACCAGAACCATAAAATACCTGTCTCAACATCGAAAGTAGATAAATCGGTGTGAGGATCACTCCCACTGCGGCTAAGAAAACCGTGACAGTACAGAAGGTTGAACTATAAACATCGCTAGTTGTCAAACCCACAAAAACCGATAGTTCACCCACAAAGCCACTCATTCCCGGTAAAGCCAGAGATGCCATTGCACCAATTGTAAATAGGGCAAACACTTTTGGCATAGCTTGACCAATACCACCCATATCTGCCATTACCATTGTCCGCGAACGGTCGTAGGTAACACCAGCTAGGAAGAATAACACGGAGGCTATTAAACCGTGGGACAACATCTGCAACATTGCACCATTGATACCCAAATCAGTGAAGGAAGCAATACCCAGCAATACAAACCCCATGTGGGAAATTGACGAATAAGCCAAACGCCGCTTCATGTTCGTCTGTGCAAAGGAATTTAACGCACCATAGATAATATTAACAACTCCCAAAATGGCTAACATGGGGGCAAAGTAAACATGAGCATCGGGTAAAAGTTCTAGATTAAGGCGAATCAGTCCATATCCACCCATTTTCAGTAACACACCCGCCAAAATCATCGACACAGGAGAGGATGCTTCACCGTGGGCATCAGGTAGCCAGGTGTGCAGGGGAAAAATAGCCAATTTGACACCAAAGGCAATTAACAACCCGGCATAGAGTAGCAATTGTAAACTCAGGGGATATTCCTTTGTGGCTAGGACAGCTAAATCGAAGGTCATATTACCTCCACCGTAGAGTCCCATTGCTAGGGCTGCCACCAAAATAAATATAGAAGCTGCGGCGGTATAAATCAAAAATTTTGTAGCTGCGTAGCGACGCTTTTGCCCTCCCCAAATGCAGACTAGGAGGTATACGGGAATCAGTTCGACTTCCCACATAATAAAAAATAGTAGCAAGTCTTGGGCGACGAATACCCCTACCTGTGCGGAATATAGTACCAGCATCAGGAAATAAAATAGGCGTGGTCGGCGGTCAACTTGCCAAGCTGAAAAAATCGCCAGGGTGGTGACAAATCCGGCTAATAGCACTAGGGGAACGGAAAGACCATCCACGGAAACTGCCCAATGTAGACCTAATTGAGGCATCCAGGCATAATCTTCAGTGAGTTGAAAACTGGAACTATTGCGATCGTAGTGGTTCCAAAAAGCGTAGCACATCAAAGCAAAATCAGCGATCGCTACCCCCAAGGCATACCAACGGACAAGTTTGCCATCTTTGTCTGGCAATACAGGAATTAGGAAGGATGCAACGAGTGGTAACAGGATAATCGCGGTAAGCCAGGGAAATTGATCCGCCATCATGTCAATAGGGAATAATACTTATTGGTGTAATAATGTCATTGTACTAAACTTCGTAACATTTTCTTTATATTTTTTTATCCCAGATATGTATAGAGGAATGTTTATATGTGCTAGATCCAATCAAATTATTGGGTAGAGAGTTAAAAATTCTTACTCAGTGAGTGTAATATATAAATATACTATATTATATAAGCACAATAGCTAATTATCCCCTATTTACGGTGATTATTGATTACCTATAGAATTATCTTTACATAGCATTTTTTGGTATCTAATTTGTGGCTTCAACAAAAATTTCCCCTGGACAACCACTAACTCATGCACAAAAATTTGGATTACATTTAGTGTCCCTTGTGCGCGGAAGACAAAGAGATGTTGTTTTAGCGATTGATATTACTGAAAGTGTAGGATTAAATGATCAAGGTCGTATTCGCTTACGTCAGATAGTTCAAGATAGTCTCAAGCCGGGAGATTATGTATATATTGTTCCTTTCGCTCAAGATATAACTTTGAGTGAAGATATCTCTGGTCTTAATCCATTGGGGACACCAATAAACTTTAATGCTAAAAATCAAAAAAATATTGATAAAATTTTAGCAAGAATACCCTTTGTCTCTGATCCAAAGCGCAAAGGTTCTGATATTCAAAAAGCCGAGTTAACTATTTATCAAGCTATAGCTCAAATTAATCAAAATCGAATATCAAAAAATCAACCAATTAGACCACAATCAGTTGTTTGGGTCAGTGATGCACCTTTATTGACACAACCGGGAATTACTTCGCAAATTTGGATAGAAACCCCTGCTGATAGTCCTTTTAGAAATCAAACATCACTGGAAAGTCAAGAACGACAAAGTTGGATTAAGGCTTTACCATTAAAAGAGCGATCGCTCACCATTAAAAACCAAAATAATAAAGATTATAAACTCTCGGTAGTAGACATTAATCCCACCGTTCAAGAAATTTGCACACCAGCACCAGGAGGTAGAGAAACTTGTTTAGTTAATCCTTATTTGCTGAAACAGCTATCGCTACCAAGTTTAATTTTACTATTTATCTTAACTGCTGGCATTTGCGGTATATTTAAAATCTCCAGAATACAAAAAAAATGGGAGGTGCGAATCAAGTTAGAAATTGATGGAGACGACGAAGAACAAATATGTAGATTACCAAACAATAAAAAAATTGCAGTTGGGGAAGATGACTCTAGTTGTATACATTCTATCAACTTTAGAGATGGAGAGTTACAAGCATATCTAGAACGTAAAGGAGAAAAACTTTATTTAGTTCCCAAAAAAGATGGAGAAATTGAAATTAACAGTAAAAAAGTTACATTACGGACTCTCATATCAAGTTCTAACTTTACCCTAAATTGTCCAGATTCACGCCATAGAGAACACGAAATTTCCATTAAAATCAAAAAATAGTATCAGGAGAAAAACTATGACTCAAGCATCTACAAATAAAACCCAATATAGAGGAATTAATCGGACAATTTGTATTGGTTTAGGTGGAACTGGTAGAGATGTATTAATGCGAATTAGAAGATTAATAGTTGACCGTTATGGAGACTTAAATAACTTACCAATTGTTAGTTTTGTTCATATAGACACAGATAAAGCAGCAACTCAAGTCACAGGGATTAGAACAGGAAGCAGCTATCATGGAGTGGATTTAAGTTTTAAAGAATCTGAAAAAGTCAGTGCTACCATGTCAGCCAGAGATGTCACCATGTTTGTAGAAGGACTAGAACGGCGTTCAGAATATAGTAGTTATGGACCTTATGATCATATTGGAATCTGGTTTCCTCCTCAGTTATTGCGGAATATTAAAGCAGTAGAAGAAGGTGCAAAAGGTATTAGACCGGTAGGAAGACTGGCTTTTTTTCAGAACTATCAAAAAATTAAAATAGCAATTGAAACCGCAGAAAGACGGACAAGAGGACATGAATCTTTATTACTGAAATCCGGCTTTAAAATAGATCCAGGATTAAGTATTTTTGTAGTCGGTTCTCTTTGTGGTGGTACAGGAAGCGGGATGTTTTTAGATGTTGCCTATAGTCTGAGAAATCTTTATGGTGAACAAGGCGCTCGCATTTTTGGCTATTTAGTAATTAGTCCAGAATTATATGGTAATACTACTAGAATGATTGCGAATACTTATGCTGCATTAAAAGAACTAAATCATTATAGTAATCCTGGTACAGAATTTGCAGCTTGTTATGATATTGAAAACTTATCAATTATTAAAGAAAAACGTCCACCTTTTGATTATGCTTACTTGCTATCTCATCAAACAAGGGGAGAATATGAAATACTCACCCAAGGTAAGCTATGTAATGTAATTGCTCATAAAATAGGTTTAGAATTTTCCGGTGAATTAGCTCCAGTGATTAAAGGAAATCGAGATAATTTTCTACAATACCTAATTCAATCAGACAAACATCCTCGTCCTAATAGCCAATTATACTTAACATTTGGACTATCGGCAATTTATTTTCCTCGTGATACTATCATTCAAATAGCCTTAACAAAAGTCAGTTCAGAATTAATCAAATTTTGGTTAAATGGTAAAGGTCAAAGTCCTGATCCTTTAAACTTACTTGAACAATTTTTGATTCAACATCACTGGCATAATGATTTAGTGAAACGAGATGGATTAACTAATAAATTAGCGGAGTCTGTAGAAGAATCTAATAAGACTTTTAGTAATAGTGTCAAAACTTGGCAAAATAAATTATCAAAGTTAATCTCTGAATCTAAAAATAAAGATGATCGTACAAATGTTCGTCAACAGTTAGGAACAGAATTTTATAAACAATTTCGCACCGTCCAGCCAGGAGCAACTGAAAGTATTCGTGGTTATTGGTTAACAAAATTGATACAAATTGCTCCTAAAGTTATCAAAGAACTTAGTAGGAATATTGATGATTATTTAATTCAGTTGCTTACCCCAATAGATGGTAACTTTTCTATCAAGAATTGTCGTAATTGGTTAGAAGCACTGCAACATGAATTGCATAAATATCAACGTGACTTACAAGAATCAATAGCTGATTTTGGGGGAATGAAACGCATAGAAGATCTAGAAAGAAAGTGGGATAATACAGATCAAATTATTGAACAACTGGAAAATAGATTTATCCTGATTGGCAATTTAAGAAATAGCCAATTTCAAGACGAATGCAAAAAGGCTATCCAGGAAGTTTGTAAACTAATTAGGCATAATTTTGATTTAACAGTTATACAGGAAACACTAAAAATTGTTAATCAGTTACAAAAGCACATCCAAGAACGAGAAAAAGAAGTTGCTGCTTTTAGTAGTTTAGTAGAAGACTTACAAAGTGCTTATGAAAAAGAGGAACGAGAATTAAAACAATTAAATTTTGATGAAATGAGTGGAGAGGCAATTTTTGATAGTGAAGATATAGAACTTTGCTATCAGACAATGCTACCAGAGAATGATCTACGTCCTCAATTAGTTTTAGCAAGTTCAGTAATTACAGAAACATCCGTTAAGGGTTCATCCTTAGCATTTTTCCTAAATATAGAAAGAGCTACATACTCCCAGCTAAAACAAGAAATCGATCCCATTGTTGTTAAAATATTTGCTTTTCGTGGTAGCAATATTATCAATTCCGTAATTAAACGCTTCATGAAAAAATATTCATCATCTGCTGGTTCAACTCGTTTAACACAAATTATGCAGGAAGCTGAACCCTTGTTGCGTTTAAATTTGAATGATCCTTATTTCCGAGATGAGGATGATAAAAGTAGTAAATTAGTAGGATATAAAGATACAGATGAATCAGATGTGGCAGAGTTCAAAAAACTACTAACACAAGATTTAGGAATTTCTACAAATGTTTTAAAAGCAATACAAGCAGATGATGAAATTTTAATTGTAAATGAGTATGCTGGGTTTCCTTTACGATTAATTAGTAATTTGGAAAGAATGAGAAACCCATATTTACAACAACAAAATTCTGGTACATCTTTTCTACATAATGATTGTCGTGCTTCTTTTCCTGATATTATTCCACCTGATGCTAGGAGAATGGAAGAACTAGAGGATATTTTTTATCCTTGTTTAGCATTGGAATTGTTAAAAGAAAATCAGGAAAATCAGGAACTGGAGTTTCAACATTATGACTCTTTCCAAGATAGTCATTATACTGCTGTTGTTAGTGTAAATTGGATGGAAGCATTAGAAGATTTAGCCAATAACAGCAATATGGCGGATACTTTACAGAAGATTTTAGATGATACAATTTCTAAGATGCAAAATAAGCCAAAATTGTGGGAAAATGAATATCTACCGAAACTGCGTCAATTTCCTGATAAGCTAAAAAAAATACCCGAAGATAGTCCTAATTTTCCCCACATTCACAAAGTATATGTGTCACCGGACAATATGCAACCTACAGTAAAAGATGGGGTAATAAATCGTTTTTGGAAGAAGATGGAAGCAAGATTTAGAAATCAAAATTCTCTTCCATCGAGAAACAATACCGGAACTCAAAAAGCTATTGTTGGGGACATAGTTCCTAGTTCTCTTCAAGATAATACTGATAATCAAAATCAAGAAAAATTACGTTCGGAATTAGCACGTTTAAAAGAGTTATTGGAT
Source organism: Cronbergia sp. UHCC 0137 (assembly GCF_034932285.1). Taxonomy (NCBI): domain Bacteria; kingdom Bacillati; phylum Cyanobacteriota; class Cyanophyceae; order Nostocales; family Nostocaceae; genus Cronbergia; species Cronbergia sp. UHCC 0137. The sequence goes on along the minus strand of NZ_JAYGHC010000009.1, from coordinate 108,718 downwards.
AATAACTTGATTCCTCAAGAATATTATGAAATACAAATGCAAAAAATCCTTGACAAATATCTAACCTAAAATAGTTTTTTCTGGTTAGTTCACATCTACCAACTTTTAAAAATTTTTCTGCACTACTAAAGGTAACATTTATGCCACCAATACCACCTTATTTAATTGTTATGACGGTTTTTCTGGTTGTAATCCCATCTATATTGACTATTTTTCTTCGCATATCTCTTTACCAGTATTTGAGAGATTTGACTGATGAAGTACAACGTTTAATTAAGACAAGAGTAAGGGGACAACAACAACCGAAAATTGTACAGACATTAAAAGAGCGATTTGAAAAAGCTAGTAAACAATTAGAGCAGGTAAATACAGGAGCATTAATTGATCAACTTTATAGCCAGGAAAAAATTAAGGGATTTACCTGTGAACAAATAGATTATTGGTGTCGTCTTATGCCCAATTTATTGTTAGCATTTGGTTTAATAGGTACTTTTTTAGGTATCACTATTAATTTATCTAGTCTTAGTCAAACAATTAATCAAACTAATGCTAATGATATTAATAATTTGGTAAGTGAATTAAAGAAACCATTACAAGGTATGAGTATTGCATTTGTTACCAGTTTAATAGGGCTATCGTTTAGTGCTTTGTTAACGTTATTCAATTTTATATTTAATGCTGGACTTGCTAAATATCGACTAATTAGTTCTTTAGAAGATTACCTAGATAATATTTATTATCCTGAAGTTCAAGGTGATACTCGTCTTGATAAAATAGTCAATAAAATGGTATCCCAGCAAGATGAGTTTTTAACAAATTTTGGCGAAACCGTAAGAAAAGCTGTAGAACAATCTATGGGAAAGGTAGCAAAACAAATTGCTGATGGAAATAAAGAAACTACAGATTTAGCTAGACAAGTTTATGAAAAATTTACAGATGCTGCTGGAACTATATCTCGTGCTGCTAATGATTTTGAAAATTCAATGTCAGAATTAAATGCAACATCTCAAATATTTAAACAGTCGGCTAATATTTTTAATGAAACTCAGTTTCCTCAACAATTATCAGCAGCTACAGCAGATTTGAGTAATACACAGCACAAATTTTCTGAGTCAGCTACAAGTTTAGCTGAAACAACTGAATTGCTCAAAACTGTTTTAATTGAAGTTCAGAATTGTAGTTATGCTTTAATTACTTTAGCAGATGATATCAAGACTATTAATCAAAGTTCAATTAAAGTATTAGACTTACATCAAGATAACCAAAATATTCTGAGTGAAATTATTCCCAAACTCAAGCAAGGGGCTAACAGTTATCAAAAAGCAGTTAACAAGCTGGATATTTTAGATAAAAGAGTTGGGGATAAAGTTAATAGTTTAGGTGTATTAATAACAGCCATTAATGAGTTAGTAGAAAACGTGAAAGCACATACATCAGAAGTTAATTTTACCATTGCCAGTGTATCTAATCAAATAGATGGTAATAATCAAAAAATCCAAATTTTTGTGAGTAATATTGAAGGCTATTTCCAGAAATTTAGCCTTGAATTTGCTAATATTCAATCAGATTTGCTTAAACTATTACAAGATAACAATTCTCAACTACTTTCTGAGTATCAGACTGTAACTAATACCATGATTCAAGGAATTGATAAACAAACTGGTGTAAATAATAAAGCCTTTCAATCAATTATCAGTAATCTTCAAGAATGCAATAAAAATCTTTACGATACAAAAAATTCCATTATCAAACTCAAGCAAGGAGTCGAATAGCTGAGTAGATTGGATCAATTAGGAATCATTCATATTCACAAATACATTTAACTTATGGCTCGTCGTTCACGCAACACTGAATATAACGAAGATTTAAATGTTTGGCAAGCATTTACAGATTTGATGTCTAATGCTTTTATGATATTAGTTTTATTTTTATTTCTAACTATTATCATATCACAAATTACTAAAGATAAAAATAAACCTATACAACCACAAAAACAATCAACAGATACACCACCAATCATAATCATCAAAGATCAAGGAGATTATAGATTTGCTTCTGGTAGCGCAGAAATTCCTCAAAAAATGTCAAATTATATATTGAGACAAATAGTACCGGAAATAGAAGCGAGAACTAAACAATATGGTATTAATGTTGTGGAAATAATCGGACACACAGATGGACAACCTAATGGGAATGGATCTAGTAATTTAGATGTAAATTTAGAAAATGTTGTTAGTGGAAATTTAACAGTAGGTAAACTACAAGCAGGTTCTAATGCTGATCTAGGATTAATGCGTGCTGTATCCGTTGTCAAAGTATTGCGTGATATTCAGAAAAAAGAAGATAGATTACGAGGATTATCATTTCGTGCTTATTCTGCTGCACAGTTAATATTACCTAATGGACGATTTGCAGGAATAGCTCGCAAAGAAGATGTAACACGACGACGAATTGAAATTCGCTTTACGCGCTTAGGAGAAGTGAAAGAAGTAAGATAAGTTGAGCCGATATTTTGAATTAAGCTTGAGGAAGGATTGGCGTATTGTTTCAGATAGAGAACTCATGATGATAAGGGAGTTCTTATTCCTCGTTTAACTGCTTCAGCTAAACCTTGGGATTTTCTTAATTGTCCTATTTGATAAAGCGAAATTAAAATTAACAATTCATAGCGTTCTGCTGCTGTTAAAGCGGTATTTTTGCCTTTAGCTTGCAGTTCTCCCAGACGTTGATTTTGGACTGCATCCATTTTTAAATCAGCTAATTCTAGAACTTCCTGATCGGAAACATCAGCCATTTTTGAATAAATGCTCTTTTCTGAGAGATTATCTAAGGTGGGTAATACTATTTCTAGAGTGTCAAACAAAACGTCTGATACTTCTCGCGCTGTTGCTTCTCCAGGGTACTGGACAGATGCAACTAAACTTTCGGGTAAGTTGATAGTTATGGGGATAGTCATAAAGGATAAAATGCTTTCTCACGATCTTAGCTTAATACTAAACACGGCTTAATCAGATCGCCCTACGGTTTTTTTCTAGTGCGATCGCAAAGTCAAGAAATTGATCAGCGAACTGACAAGTCAGTGCTTCGCTATCGCACTTCCAAAAATCTCACTACAGCGATCGCGCTTCCTCAAATCTTACTACAGCGATCGCACTTCCTCAAATTTTACTACAGCGATCGCACTTCCTCAAATTTTACTACAGCGATCGTAGTATTTTCAAAAAGCGTAACACATCAAAGCAAAATCAGCGATCGCTACCCCCAAGGCATACCAACGGACAAGTTTGCCATCTTTATCTGGTAATACAGGAATTAGGAAGGATGCAACGAGTGGTAACAGGATAATCGCGGTAAGCCAAGGAAATTGATCCGCCATTATGTCAATAAGGAATAATACTTATTGGTGTAATAATGTCATTGTACTAAACTTTGTAACATTTTCTTTATATTTTTCTATCCCAGATATGTATAGAGGGATGTTTATATATGCTGTATAAATTGAGTAGGGCGATAATCATACTTCTAAATCTATACTAAAGACGGTTGGGATATCGACGGTAGAGCCGGCGACGACATCCTCTACGGTGGTACTGGCGCAGATAAATTCGTTCTCGAGACAGGTATCACGGGTAGGATTGTTATTAAGGACTTCTCCCGTTCTGAAGGTGATAGGTTAGTAGCGGGTTCCAATACTACAAGTTTCAATAATTCTAACCCCTTCAGGAATGTTAATGGCAATGCCGAGTACACCTTTGCCGGTGGTGCAACCTTTGTCATCGAAGGGATCACAGCCAGCAGGCTTAATGGTCTCTTTGTTACTTCTTAGGTGACTTAGGCGATTCTAGTATTCAGATCCCCGACTTCTTAGAGAAGTCGGGGATCTAGCCTCTTTAAGCGATTACTGGGTTGGCTTCGCGATTCCTAGGTCGCGCTTCACTATCGCTATCCAATATGTAGTAAAATGGTTAAAGGATTTTGGTTATTGTTTTCCTATTGCTTCAGTAAGTGGGCATAAGATAATCAAAATGTGTAAAGAAAAGTCAATAATGACTCAATTCTGCTCTCTTAACTTGTGACAACAATAATTATTTACACCAACCTAATTAGTAGTATTTGATTATGATTTGTACGAATGTTTATCTTGCAGATGAAGTTAAAAAATTACTCATTAAAGCTGCTGCTATAAAAGGAATTTCCATAGAAGCTCTGGCTTCAGAAATTATCAATGAAGCTGTTCAAAAGCAGTTTGGTGTCATTCTAGAAAATGGAGTTTCTAAACTAAGATCCAAACCTGCTCTGGCTGCTACAGAACCATTCTTTTTTTATGGAACTGCTGAAGAGTCTGGCATTCCCGTTGATGAGTGGGAAATGGAAAATGATTATTCTTGATACTCATATCTGGTTTTGGTGGAATCAAGATTCTCCCCGACTAACAGAATCTCAGAAAGAATTAATTGAAAACTCTCGTCAAGATGGAATTGGTATATCTAGCATCAGTCTAATCGAAATTTCTAGATTAGTTGATCGGGGTCGGTTAATTTTGCCTAAACCTTTAAATGAGTGGTTTTCCATAGCCTTAGCAGAAGAAGGAGTATTATTAATTCCAATTACTCCAGATATAGCCATTGAATCTTATTCTCTACCTGGTGAATTTCATAAAGATCCTGCTGATAGGATTATTGTTTCAACAGCAAGAGTTTACGATTGTCCTTTGATGACTATTGATGGAAATATTCTGACTTATTCTCATGTACATTTGATTTCGGTAGAATGAATTACATTCGTCATTTTGTAGCACCTATATTAGGGTTTGCTGAAAAAGTCATTTGGTTAGGGCTAGGAGTCAGAAGTCAGGAGTCAGGAGTCAGGAGGAAGAATTAGAAGGAGATCAGAATATTCTCAAATCTGGGTAAATGAACGGTTTTTGATGATTGCATCGCTTATTTCTTGCACCTTCTCCTACTTTTTTCAGCCTGAAACTGTTGATATATCTAGGTTTTTGGTTTATTCAGCAAACTCTATATTAAAAATCAAGAGATACATAGCTTGGTAAACTATGGTCTTTCAATAAAAGAATGATTTTAGGCGATCCTAGTATTTAGATACCCGATTTCTTAGAAAAGTCGGGGATCTAGCCTCTCTAAGCGATTACTGGGTTGACTTTGCGATTACTAGGTCGCACTAGTTCCCTTCGGGACGCTTTGCGTAGCTTGCTTACCGTAAGGTACGCTATCGCTATTTCGTTAATTAAAACTGAGGTTTGATATAAACATCCCAAATTTGCTTTAACTGTTCTCCATCTAATTCAGAGATATGACCAATTTTATTCAACAGTAAAGATTTTTCTAAGCAGTCTAGCCTGGATAAACGGATAGTTGAGGGAACGCGCAAACCACTAGCAGACCAATTAGGAAGCAGCACATCCGTTTGGGTACGAGGTGGAGCAGAAGTGACTACTGCTACTATGACATCATCACCATCTAGCCAAAGTACAAGGACTGGACGTTTTTTAGAACTTACACCACTTGTAAAAGGAATCTGTGCCACCCAAAACTCACCTGCTTGGATAGTCATCATATAACCCTTCATCTTCTGGTGCATAGCCTTTGAGAAAAGCATCATGACTGCGAGTAGATACTGCTTTTGCCTCTATTAATGGTTCAATAGTAATTAACCAACGTCCCGCTCCAATGTTCTGAACTAGAGATTCAGGTAGTATCAACTTCTCACCAGTTTGAAGTTCAATTTCGTAGGTAAGATTCATCAATTTACTGTGCATGGCTGGCTTTAGAAGAAGGCATCTTGCTTTTTTATATTAACTGCTTATAGCGATATTACTGCGATCGCTGTTTCACAAAAGAATGATTTTAGGCGATCGCTCTTTTTGAATAAACCAAAAACTAAGAGCGATTCCTACGGAGCGCTTCGCTATCGCACTTCCTCAAATTTTACTACAGCGATCGCTACCCCCAAGGCATACCAACGGACAAGTTTGCCATCTTTATCTGGCAATACAGGAATTAGGAAGGATGCAACGAGTGGTAACAGGATAATCGCGGTAAGCCAGGGAAATTGATCCGCCATCATGTCAATAGGGAATAATACTTATTGGTGTAATAATGTCATTGTACTAAACTTCGTAACATTTTCTTTATATTTTTTTATCCCAGATATGTATAGAGGAATGTTTATATGTGCTGTATAAATTGAGTATCGCAAAGTCAAGAAATTGATCAGCGATTGCAGGGCGTAGCGCTTGCGCTATCGCACTTTCCAAAATTGCATTAGATAACGATCTATACCCATGATTCCAGGGAAAAAGGCTGCACTTGATGAATACGTCTAAAATCGCTATCAGCAGAAACGAGAGTGAGGTTGTGTTGAATAGCTGTCGCTGCTATCCAAAGATCATGATCACTAAATCCTAACTTTTCAATACTGACACTACGACGTTTGCTTTTGTCTTTGGGAGCGAAATAGTTAAAAATAGATGCTTTTAGATGACTGTAAATAATGGCAATTTCTTCATCAATAAAATACAGATCAACATGAGACAAAAAAACTTGAACTGCACCCAAATTTTGAGATTTTAGTGCTGATTTTTCTGTCATATATAGTAGTTCTGCATAGGTGATGATGCTAACGCCAATTGTCAAACCAGCACAAGATTTTAAGGCATCAGTAACTTGAGAATTACCATTAATAATATAGCTACAGTGATTAGTATCAAGCAAATAAGACATAGTGACAAAGATTAAAACTGCGTTTGGGAACGAGTTTCTTCAACTAAACGCAGACAATCTTCAAGATCATCACCATGCCAAGTTCCAGCATAATGTAGTAAATCATCTGCTTTTTTACCCCGCTTGATAGGGGAAATACGACGTAAGAGGCGTTGATTTACGGTGCTTTTTTCCTGGATAGAGTCGAGAAAATCACTAACTAAGGAAAGCTGTTCTGGTGGTAGTTGGGATATCTGTTGTTCAATCTTTTGATGTAGTTCTAAATAAGTCATCTGTACCTCGTTTTGATAGGAAGAATGGGAAATACTTACTTTACCTTTATTCTATTTTATTTTATAGCGATATCGTTGGTCAGCTTGGCGATGCCTGCGGTGAGTGTAGCGATCGCACTTCCTCAAATTTTACTACAGCGATCGTAGTGTTTTCAAAAAGCGTAACACATCAAAGCAAAATCAGCGATCGCTACCCCCAAGGCATACCAACGTACAAGTTTGCCATCTTTATCTGGCAATACAGGAATTAGGAAGGATGCAACGAGTGGTAACAGGATAATCGCGGTAAGCCAGGGAAATTGATCCGCCATCATGTCAATAGGGAATAATACTTATTGGTGTAATAATGTCATTGTACTAAACTTCGTAACATTTTCTTTATATTTTTCTATCCCAGCAGGTGCAGATTATTTAATTTTAGATGAAGGGGAAATCACCATTCCCATGTTTTTAGAGGCGTTAGAAAAGGGCAAAGAAAAGGGGATTTAGATTCTTCTAATAAAGCTTTTCAAGTTTTAGAAAAAGTTTGGCAAATACCTATTTAGATTAATAAAAAATTAATAGAAGATTCAGAAAAGATTAATAAAAAGTCAAAGAATAAATGACTTTTTAGGTATATCTATTGATGTTAAGGGTGCAAATACAATAAGAACCCTATCTATCTAAGGGTTTTTTTTATAAAAGTAACCTTTTACCAAAGTTTAACCTTTAGTATTCTCTCGGATATTAAATATTCGTGGTATTATTTTTTAGGATGGAATAATCAAATATATCCAATCTAAGTCGAATGTGAGAATTTTACTATCACATTTTTTCTGATAATTGCACCTTAAAAACTTTAATTTCGTTAGCGTTACCGCAACGCAAATTGATTTAAGGTAAATCTTTTTTTGGGCTGATTAAAAATTTAATTTTATGGAAAATATAGCCTCTATTTGAGGTTCATGTTTTCTATGGATTAGGTGATATCGCCCTATAGCTAATCAGTGCCTGATTTCTCGAACCACAACAATTCATTTATTCCTTTAGGAGGATATTGACAATGGCAGTTGCTAGATTAAGGGGGATACTAACTTACAATGATTCTACCTCCCGTACGATTGACAATCGTAATCATCACAGTACCGACAGAGTACGAACTGGATCGACTCCAAGAGGAGGACCCAGGTATACCACCTATTACAATTACTACGGCGAGATTCAGGCAGGTAGCGGTAATGACATAATTTATGGTGTTGACATAAATATAAGCACTGAAAAAATTTACGGTCGCGGAGGAAATGATCGCATCTACGGTGGAAAGGGAAATGATTTCCTCGATGGTGGTGACGGCAACGACACCCTCGACGGTGGTGACGGCAACGACACCCTCTACGGTCAGAACGGCAATGACATCCTTTCGGGGGGGGCTGGTGCTGATATTATCTATGGCGGTTCTGGTAGTGATGTCCTCTATACGGGCAACTTAAGAACTAGTGGCAGCGATGACCTATACGGTGGATCAGATTCCGATATCTTCGTTCTCGGAGAGGCCGCCCAGGCCATTACCACTACGACTGGTGGTTTCAATGCTGCTACATTCTTTGGTGGTTTCGCTGCGAATGCTAGTGCTGTACTTTTCTCAACTTTCGCCCCGAATTACAAGATTACCAAGGATGTCGCTTCCCTTGCCATTAATGGAATTAGATCGCTTTTTGGTATAAGTAGTACGAGCGTCACCGTCACACCTCCCCCTACAGCTACTTATGCTATAGTCAAAGACTTCAACCCCATTGAAGACATTATGATCATCCCACTTCAGCAGTCGGGTAGACCAAATGTAGCCATTACTGATGGGGGTAATCTTGGCGACTTGCGTTTCGCTTATGTAGATAATCAAAGCAGTACTTTTGCAGTGGCGAACCTAGATTACAGTGGATATTTCCCTGCTGGGTCTGGTACGATCGCTCTTGATACATTTTACAGGACGCATCTTACCAGGAGTGCGCTGATCATCGACAGTAATGGAATCTCAATAGGAGGCAATTCAGTATCAGGACTACCCAGCGATATTACATCGTCTCTTTCAGGGTTGGGCACTAACAGGTTCTTAGTTGTGGGTGCTTTAGGTCCCCAAAATATCGTTGGAACCCAAAATGGCGATAATCTCTACGGATCGAAGTATAACGACACCATTTATGGTTATGCGAATGGACAGGCTGGGGTAAATAACCCTAGTGGGACTGATACGGGTACAGACAATATCTATGGCTTCGGCGGCAACGACACCCTCTACGGTGGATCCGGCAACGACTACCTCTACGGTGGTCCCGACAACGACACCCTCTACGGTGGGCTCGGCAACGACTACCTCTACGGTGATCTCGGCAATGACAAGCTCTACGGTGGTGGTGGCAACGACAACCTCTGGGGTGGTGCTGGTGCAGATAAATTCGTTCTTCAGACTGGTATAACGGGTACGGTTCGTATTAAGGACTTCAGCGTTTCACAAGGTGATAGGTTGGTAACGGGTTCGAGTTCTACTTACAATAGTTCTAACCCCTTCAGGAATGTTAGTGGCAATGCCCAGTTAACCCTTGGGTCTACAACCTATATTATCGAAGCGATCGCAGCCAGCAGCCTTAATGGTCTCTTTGTTGCTTCTTAGGTGACTTAGGCGATTTTAGTATTCAGATCCCCGACTTCTTAGAGAAGTCGGGGATCTGGTTTCCCTATTTACAAAATATCTATCTCTGTTATATAATTTAGAATACATTTGTAAAGTATTGAGAAATTTATGACTCAGATTACAATTGAAGAAGCTACTCAAAATCTATATAAACTTCTAGAACAAGTGGCTAAAGGTGAGCAATTTGTGCTGATGAAAGAAGGCAAAGAAATTGCTCGTCTTCTTCCTCCTCAACAGGAAAAAACAGTATTTCCTAGTTTAAACTCTTTTAGAAAATCAATAGTTTTAAAAGGAAGTGCAATGAGTACCACGATATTAGAAGAAAGAGAGAACGAAAGATATTGATTTATTTAGATACTAGCGCCATTGTTCCTTATTATGTGCCTGAAAAATTAAGTGATGTTGTTGAACAAATATTACAAAAACAAGAAGATAAACCAATCATTAGTCAATTAGTTGAGGTAGAATTATTTTCTGCTTTATCTCGTAGGGTAAGAATGGGCGAAGTTTCCCAAAATGACGCTAGACGAATTACAGAATTGTTTGAGAATCACCTTAATGAAAGTTTATATCGTCTTGTTTTATTGGAAAATCAACATTATCGTTTAGCTAGAGATTGGATATCCAGGTTTGATCTGCCTTTAAGAACTTTGGATGCTTTACATTTAGCAGTGTGTAGCATTAATAATTTTTCTCTGGTGACAGCAGATGATAAATTAGCTCAATCTGCTACTATTTTAGGGATAGATATTCTTTTATTGACTTCCAATCTCAATTTTAGTTAGATATACGATTCCTTCAGAGCGATTCCTGGGTCGCGCTTCGCGATCGCTCTTTTGAGAATATGGTGATTTTGAGCGATCGCTCTTTCATAAAAGAATGATTTTAGGCGATCGCTCTTTTTGAATAAACCAAAAACTAAGAGCGATTCCTACGGAGCGCTTCGCTATCGCACATCCTAATATCTCATTATAGCGATCACTGTCCCGTAGTCATATCCTCATTAAATAATTGATAAAAATTGCGAATATCTTCTAACTAACAGCATATTCTGTAAACTGCCTCATAAAAGGAGACTGAAACCCTAACACAATATCCTGCTTACTCACTCCAGCAACCACTAAATTAGCAGCAATATCATCCTCTGTACCATTCCATTGCAGCCAAATTTTGCCACTTTTAATATCAATATGAATGATACAACTATGTACCCAATCTTGACCTTCCCAACCGACATGAACTATTTGATAATGATCACGTTCTGTATCAAAAATTGTCTCAACTTCTATATTGCCGTAAGCTGGTTTTTGCTTACTATATTCCTGTAATATTTGTTTTACAAGCTGGCGATATCTAGTTAATTTATCCATTTAAAAATTACCTCTTGCTCTACATCATAAACAAGCATTTTTAAGTTATTCTTTGATATCATCTCTTTGGGAAAATCTAGTTGAAAAAATATTTTATAAGTTGTTAAAGGCACTGCTAAATATAAAATTAGAAACAACTTGTTTATATTGTTTTGGTTGTAAATCTAATAAGTCTTTTTCCGCAGTTTTCGCAATCCTCAATGTATATCGTTCACTCATTGGGGCGTTTTGCTATTATTTCTTCTATGGTGATAAATCCTGTGTTTTCTTCTATTGCACGTCGCAATTTAGCAGAATCTATTGCATCTTCTATTGCTTCTAGTAGTTTTAAATCTTCAATACTAATAATCGCTACAGCAGGTTTACCATGACGTTGAATTAATATTCTTTCTCTACTATATTCTGCACGGTTCATAATATCTGGAAAGTTAGCACGGGCTTCACTTGCACTGATGACAGACATAGCACTTCACAAAATTTATAGGGTTACATAAGATTATAGATTATTTGTCTATTTTTAGCAAATTGTACAAAATTTCAGTTTTTGAGCGTTAGTGGAGCGATTCCAGGGCGTAGCGATCGCACAGTTTGGTATTATGCTCAAGCTAATCAAATATTGAACGCAGATGAACACAAATAAACGCAGATAAAACGATGAAAGCACTTCTTTAATTACTCGTTGGTGTTGGTGTCTCTGTCGGTGTGGGTTCTGGTTCTGGGGGACTTTCTGCTGTTAAAGTCAGTTGATAATCTACCGATTCTGAAGCTGTAGAAACAACTACAAATTCATAAAATCCTGTTTCGGGTAATGTCTTGGATAAAGTACGCTGTTGGGAATCTTCTAAAAATACGATTTTCCCAGAAGGAGAATAAATTGATAGTAAAACATTTGCATTTGCTTCTAGCTTTACTTCCATATTTTGCTCTTTAGCTAGTCCAGCAATGAATACTTTACCCCCTCCTGGTTGCAGAGAACCACTAACTGTTTTGCTTATAGCACCGGCATCAAAGACAATTTTTTCAAAAGCACTTCCGGCTAAAATAGCAATTAATTTATCACTAACAAATCCGTGCCAAACTTGCCCAATTGGTTGATTAATAAAATTTTGATCACGTTGTTCTGGAAAATTGCTGAAAAAAGCTGCATCACCTAAATCATATAAAGAACGACTACCAACATTAATTTGATTAACTTCTACTTTCCACCGATCGCGATCCGCCGCAGTATAAAGTCCTAACCGTCTCCGACTTCTATCACTGAGTATAGCCAGCTTTTCTAAGACTTGGGTAGCAGTTTGATCCCATTGTCTCCGTAAATTCTCATCTTCAGGGCGATCGCTCAAAATACGTCCCTTTAAACTGGGATCTTTTTCCCGAAATACCTGATTTATAAGTTTAACATAAAAATCATAATTTATACCCAATTGCTGACGGCGATCGCTCAATTTTTCTTTGCGTCGTCGTTCCTCTGGTGAATAATTAGCTAAAGGATCAGTGGTGACAGTTGGTGTAGGAGTAGGTCTGGTTTTAATTACATTTATTTCCTTTCCCCCTTTCGGTAATAGCCACCAACCAAAAACTGCACCAATAGTTAACAATATCGTCATAAAAAATACCTTTAGCCCACCCCCTGAACTACTAGGTTGAGAAACTGGAGGAGGTGCAGATATGGGGGTAATAGGGGGACTAAAAGCAATTGTCGCAGATGTGGGAGGTTGAGTAGCAGGATAGCTTACCGGTTGGGGATTGAGGGCTGCAAGGACTTGACTAGCTGATTGATAGCGTTGCACTGCTAAGGGGGATAGCATTCGATCTAACACCTGTCCTAGAGTCGGACTGAGGCTAACTTCTCGCCGCCATTGCCATGATAAATTATAAGTATCAATTAAATCCTGGGGTTGTTTACCTGTCAGTAAAACTAACATTGTCACCGCCAAAGCATACAAATCACTGTGGGGAAAAACCAAACCGGTTTGCATTTGTTCTGGTGGTGAAAATCCCACTTTCCCTAAAAGAGTTGCCGATGGAGGAGAAGTAATTGCACCAGATTGATAATATTGAGAAGCTACCGTTGCAGCTACTTGTTTTACACCGCCAAAATCTATTAATATTGGTAATTGATCATCCCTACGAAGCATTAAATTATCTGGAGAAATATCGCGGTGAATTACGCCAAGAGAATGAATATATTCCAAAACTGGTAAAATTTGCAGTAATAGCTGCTGCACCTCCAATTCTGTAAACCTTAAACCCTGTTGTTGACGGGTTTGTAATAGAGAATTATAAGTTTCACCATCTACATAATCTTGAACTAAAAATAGATATTCTTTACCTTGTAAATTGATTTTTAATAATTCTCGAAACCGAGGAATTTGCGGATGTTGCAACTTATAAAGAACAGTAGCTTCTCGTTGAAACAATTCCTCTGCTTTTTGAACAACATAGGGAGTTTGAACTTGGGGAAAAAATTCCTTTAAAACACAAGTTTCCCGGAAGCGGTTAATATCTTGGGCTAAATAAGTACGTCCAAATCCACCTTGGCCTAATTGACGGACAATTACATAGCGATCGCCCAAAGTTTGCCCCGGTTGAATGCCATAATTTACAGGAGACTCTAAAATTTTTTCACCACACTGGAGACAAAAGCGACTCCCCGCAGGGTTTTCATGTCCTTTAGAACAATACATATTAGTTATTTTTTAATTATCTTCACCGATTTGATCAGATGCGATCGCATACCATATTTGCAGAAAAGTCTGCTGATTTAGTTTCCCACGCTCTTGTCCAGGAAACAAGGGATCAAATTTTTTATAGGTGTCTGTTTTCAATTCATCAATACTTTTATACTTTCCTAACACCCCTGCTTGTGCTTGTCTTCTCCAACCTTCATAATCTTCTGAAGTATACTTGCCCAATTTTCGGCGAGATGTTAGACTTAAATTAGCTTTTTCTAATCTTTTTAAGACATCATTAGCGATATTATCCCATTCTGCACGTAAAGCAGCATCTTCAGGATTTTTAGTCAAACTGCGTCCTTTTAACTGTGGTTTCCTCTGATGAAAGATTTCATCTACCACACCAATCACAAACCCAGAGGATATTTCTAGTTGTTCCAAACGCTGAAAAACTCTTTGACGATCACCAGTGGTTTTTTTACTATTTCCAGGTTGACTCAAAGGATTTTTAAATTCGGGAAGTTGGGGAAAAGAAGGAAGCCTAAAAGATGATGCACTGCGAACTACATAATGTCCCAAAGTAAAAAAACTAACAATAGTTAAAACAACAACACCAGTTCCTACAGAAGTCAGCAAACACAACCGCAACCATTCTGGTATTGACACCTTTTGTCCAGCAACTTGAGTTTTGCTATGAAATCTACTGACAATAGCTTGTACGTGTTTTCGTCCTGGTGCAACCACCATTGTGTTTAACGTAGTAATATAGGGGTTTTGGGTTTTCATCACACCTTGAGTAGAATTGGGAACTTGTCCGGGAATTAAAGATCCTAAATCCTTTAAAACAATATCTGCTTGCTGATAGCGATCGCTCGGCTGATGAGCTAACATCTTTTTTAAAATAGCTTCTAACTTCGCACTAACTTTAATCTCCTTACCCCACAGCCAGCGATCGTTAAAACTATCATAAATTGTCGAAATTTTTTTACCCGTCAACAACACCAATACCGTTACAGCCAAAGAATATAAATCACTACTGTTAAAAGCCTTTCCTAACCTTAATTGTTCATCAGGTGCATAACCATTTTTCCCAATCAAAGTTCCATTTACAACCAAACCCGTTAACATCGGATGCTGTTTTACCCCACCAAAATCAATCAACATCGGCAAATTATCAGCCCGTCTTAAAATCAAATTATCTGGCGAAATATCACGATGAATTACCTTTTGAGAATGGATATAACTTAAAACTGGTAATATCTTCACCAATAAATTTACAATCTCCTCCTCACTAAAACTTTTTCCCACACCTTGACGCTGTGCTAATAAAGTTTCATAATTATCACCATCTATATAATCTTGCACCAAAAAGAAAAAATCTTGACTACCTATTTTGGTTTGTAAAGAAGCTTGAAAACGAGGAATCTGTGGATGTTGGAGTTTCTTTAAAACACTCGCTTCCCGTTCAAATAACTCCTTTGCCTTTTGTAACTGCTGCGGTTTCTGCACTAAAGGGGCAAATTCCTTCAAAACACACTCTTGACGAGATTTTTGGGTATCAATAGCCAAATAACTCCGTCCAAAGCCACCTTGCCCCAGCATACGGACAATTTGATAACGATCATCTATCATCTCCCCAACCGGAAGAGGTAAAGGTTCACCGCATTGGATACAAAAACGGTTACTCCCACTATTTGCGTGTTGTTGATTGCAATACACCTGCATCATACTCAAAAATAAATTGGCGATTATCAGTTACTACAAAAGCATCCTGACAATTTACGTTCGTGTACCATCTAGCAGAGAAACTTTATTGAAAATCCTAATTTTAGCAGATAGTCAGACAGAATAATTGAGGCTAAAATCGCTGATTTTAAGATAGTGACGCACCTTATTTAGTTCAAGCACGTCACTATCTTGACTAAAGTAAGCACTTTTTTACATCACCTATCAATACATTCTTTTGCCTTTTGAATATCCAAACTAGAAGAAAGGTTGTTGAAGGGTATCCTTTGTTCTGCTTCATCTGAGTAAAACTGTTTTACCCAATGTCTGTATTGCATAATAGACCCTTCACCTTCACTAAGTAAGGGGTCTTTGACAAAAATCTTATTCTCAAAAATTGGTATTTCCTGTTCCATTGATTCAATGCAATCAGCCATACCTTTCAGATGTAATAATTGAGTAAATAAGCCAAAACTAAGATTTTTGACGCTAAAAAGTAAGTGAACATCAATATATTCTTCATCAATCGGAGTTAATAATATGACG
This sequence comes from Cronbergia sp. UHCC 0137, assembly GCF_034932285.1. Classification (NCBI taxonomy): domain Bacteria; kingdom Bacillati; phylum Cyanobacteriota; class Cyanophyceae; order Nostocales; family Nostocaceae; genus Cronbergia; species Cronbergia sp. UHCC 0137. The sequence continues at coordinate 92,719 of NZ_JAYGHC010000009.1, read as the reverse complement.
ACTAAAGTGTTGACATCAACTATTGATTTGAGAGAGGAATAAATTACACCATAACCCAAACCATGGTATGTAAATTCCTGGAAACAATCTTCTTTGAGTCCTAATTTTCCACCCCAAGCTAATTTAGACTTAATATAACGAGTTAAAGTAGGTCCATTTACTTCTAAAGAATTGTCTATTAGCGCTCGATAAACTTGTTTATGTACATATAGGAAGTGTGCATTGTCCATGCTATTTTCTGCTACTTCTTGTACGTGAGTACGAACTTTCCAATGATGCTTTTTAAAAGAAGTCCAATCGGTTGCAGTCCATTTAGAAAATTCACTTATTTTCCAAGTAGGCGCTTTTCCTTGAGAGTGGTGATAAACCATAATTAGTCCATTTACCTCACATACTGGCCAAGAGTGGATATGTGCTTTGGGAGAAAATTTGTCAGTATATGGTACGTTAATACAATTACCATCTTGATTGAAACCCCAATGGTGAAAAGGACACCGGATCATGTTACCCTCCACCTGACCATATCCAAGATGCGCTCCCATGTGAGGGCAATAAGCATCTAATACGCAAGGAATACCGTCTTCTGTACGGAAAATTACAAGATTTTTTCCAAAATAATACAATGGCATCACTTTTCCTGGAGTAAGATCCTGGCTGTAAGCGACTCGGAACCAACCGTTTGGAAAGGAAGAAAAGGGAAAGCGTTTCATGTTCATCTTTTTAATATTCATAATGATATTTAGAACTTACGCACTGTACAAAATCCAGATGATATGTGTCAACGAAATTGCCTAGTTTCAGGCTTTATTTTGTAGTCTGTAGGGTGCGTCAGACAGAATAATTTAGGCTAAAATCACTAACTTTCAGATTCTGACGCACCTGACTTCATCTGAACCAGTGCGGTGCGTCAGATACAAAAAATCTGTTTGTTTGCTAAATTATCGGGTCTGACGCACCCTACAAGCGTCCCGTAGGGATACTCCACCTCCGTGGACTAATACAAAATCAAGGGTTTTTAACCTGCGAAGGCAGGTTTTGTCTGTGTAGCCGCGACTTCTAGTCGCCAGGGCAAGTAATAATTTAGACTTTTCAAACAACCTCTTATACACATTTGTAGGAGAGATTACAAAATCAACCTTCAAACGCAACAACAACTTTATCGCTTTGTAAGGGTTTTAAGTTGATTTACAACCTTGTTTAAACCGTTACTCTAGCCATTTTCCACCACCTTGGACTGCTCAAAGACGTTGTATTGAGGTATCCCGGAGATTACAAAGGAGTAATGACAATGGTACACTAAAAAATATTACCACTGGGATGATAGGACTTGAGCCTGTGGTTTGTGCTGGTACTAACCAAGCAAGGTCTCGAAGAGAAGGAATAGGTGGGTTTTACCTGTGTAGGCGCGATTTCTAATCGCTCGTTAAAAAATATAAATTGGAGAAAAATTAATGAATTATAAATACACAATTCCAGCAGCACTGATAGGAGTATCAATCGCCCTGGTACAGCCGCAAACAGCCTTTGCCCTATCTTCTGGTGAAGTGGCAAAAATGGCTAAACAAATCACTGTTTTAATTGATAGTAAAAGTCCCGGTTCAGGGATAAATGAGAAAGGGGAATTAATAGGAGTTCATAGGAGAAGTGATGAATCAGAAGTAGATATAGAAACCTCAAAGATTAATCCTCAAGTTGCTTATATCAAATCAGGTTTTAATTTTGGGATTCCTATTAATACTTTTTTGCGACTGTCAGCTAAATCTGGGGTAGATGTGGGTCTGACTCCACCTCCACAGCAGGTAGCAAACGCACCGAAAGCTGATGATTTCTTGCTTCAGGCTACGGATAAGCTTAACAAAAACGATTACCGGGGGGCGATCGCTGATTACACTCAAGCTATAAAAATTAATCCTAACTTAGCCCAAGCCTACAGCGGACGCGGTGTTGCCCGTGCTGAATTAGGAGATAACCAAAGTGCGATCGCTGATTACAACCAAGCGATAAACATTAATCCTAACGATGCCATAGCCTACTACAACCGGGGCGTTGACCGTTCTGCTTTAGGAGATAAAAAAGGTGCGATCGCTGATTACAACCAAGCTATAAACATTAATCCTAACTATGCCGTAGCCTACTACAACCGGGGAAATGTACGTTCTGATTTAGGAGATAAACAAAA
>NZ_JAYGHC010000009.1:84771-90189 GCF_034932285.1 Cronbergia sp. UHCC 0137 | reverse complement strand
TGCGATCATTGATTTCCAGCAAGCAGCAAACTTATTTCAACAACAAAGTAAAAATAAAGATTATCAAGATGCTTTGAATATAATTAGAAAATTACAAGAATAATATTTTGTCTGAATCAGGATGTCCAGGATTAAAGGATTAACAGGATGTTTAATGTAATTGAATGATGAGATTTTGATAATGTTCTATTATTCTCGCAGTTACTTTATTCTTTGCGTCTTTGCTCCTTTGCCACTTTGCGCGAAACATAACACACAGGTACACACGAAGAGAATATTATTTTCATCCTGAAAATCCTCAAATCCTGGATATCCTGATTCAGACAATCTTCTTTGGGTTTTTACTCCTTAAATATTGAATATTCTAGCGATCGCTGATTACATTAGAAAATTTCAACAATAGTTAATTTCTTCATTAAGAATGATTTCAATTACTGATTTCAGAGAAACAATTTTAGTTTGAATAACATCCCAAATAATTTCATTTTCCAAAGAAAAATAAGCATGAACTAAAATATCTCTTAATCCTGCTATTTTACGCCACTGAATCATCGGATATTTATTTGTAATTTCTATAGGTATTTTCTTAACAGCTTCACCAATAACTTGTAAGTTTCTAACTACAGCATCAAATTTTAATTCATCAGTAATAAAACTCTCGAAATCTAGCCCTTGTGTATAGCGTAAAATTTTATCGCAACTAATTAGAATGTCATCACAATACAGTTTTAAGCTACGAGACATAGATAGCATCCTTTTCTACAGAATTAATAACTTGAGGTTTTAACATTTTTTTGGTAACTAAATCCACAGATAAACCCAAGCTATCTTCTAAGAAAAACTTTAAATCCATATATTGATCAAAGGTAACTTTTCCTTGAAATTCTACTAATAAATCAAGATCGCTCGTAGTTTTAGCTTCATCTCTGGCAAAAGAGCCAAACAAAGCCATGGATATCACACCATAACTTTTGATAGTAGTTAAATTTTCATGAAGAAAGTTAATTAAAAATTCCTTATTCATGATTATTCCTCTGAATACAACATACTGTCTTGAGTAAATTCCATTGTCATCAATACAGTTTTTTTCTTTGGTATTAACTGCTCTGGTGGTGGTAAAAAATCTCTGATAATAGTAACATCACCAATTGTTTCTGCGGGATCAGGGGTTGTTTTGTTCATCTTATTTTATAAGATTATGAAAGATTTGATCGTTCCAACATTGTAAAGTTGTAATATATTTTCCATTGTACACCAAGGTTTTAGTATTCCTCCTCACTTGGCTAAACCTCTAGGAAATCAATTTTCCTTAATTTCCAATGATTTAATTATCGTTTTTGCAGTTTCCACAAACTCATCATAGTCATCTACTTTCGCTGTATAAGTAATAGTATAAGCCTGATCACCTTTTAAAGTCATAATTTGCAGATTCTTGAAACTATCTTTTCCACTTTTACCAGTAAAAATCAATTGTCTAGCTTCCTTATTTGCCAGAGTAGTTGTATTATTATCAATAATCTTCGCTCCTGGTGAAGTATTCTTAATCTCCTGAATACTTGACTGTTCTAAATCATTTAATCCACCAGAAAAACTATCAACTCTGATAGTCACCTTTTCTTGAAACCTATCTCCATCACTTTGTTTAGGAGATATAAAAGTAACAACTTCGTCAGTAATTGGATTTTGTAAATCTTGTCTTTCCCAAGTTTTGGGATATTCTATCGTAATGTTATAATTAGAATTTTTATATATATTAAATTTATTAACTTCATCTTTTTTCGGAATCAACAAAAGTATTAAAATAGTAAACGCTCCCATTCCTAATCCTAGCAGCAACTTCCAATCTATCGGCTTTGGTGATAAATTTCTGACTGCTTGCAATGCTTCCTTTGCTGTAGAGTAACGGTGACGATAATTATGACGCACCATTTTATCTAAAACAGCCGCTAGTTTTGGGCTAACATTTGCATCTTTACGCCAAATAATTTCTGTGTTCACATCTTTTTTTAAGTTAAGAGGTGATAGCCCTGTCAATGCTTCAATAGCAATTATTCCCACTGCATAAACATCACTACTAAATTGTGGATTACCGTCCTTTTGTTCACTTGGTGCATAACCAGGAGTACGAATAATCAAAGTAAATTGTAACTGACCATTAACTACTTGTGTACTAACTTGTTTAACCGCACCAAAATCAATCAAAACAATTTTATTGTCTGAAGTACGACGACGAATATTAGTTGGTTTAATATCCCGATGAATAACTTTGTGTTGATGGACAAATTCTAATACTTCTAAAATTTCTATAAGGAGTTGAATAACCTCAGATTCACTTTTCTTTTGACCTAATAGCAACTCATCACTTAAATCATGACCTTCGATATATTCTTGAACTATGTAATCCTCTTTATTTTCTTCTATCTTGGCTAAAAGTTTGGGAATTTGTTTATGTTCTCCTAGAGTTTCTAGCATTACTGCTTCTTGATAGAATAAATCTTTAAGTTTTGCTAAGGTTTCTGGATCTGTACTAGGTGGTGTAAACTGCTTGATAATACATTTGGGGTTCCCTGGTCGTTTGGTATCTTCAGCTAAAAAGGTAGTCCCAAACCCTCCCCCTCCAAAGTTTTTGGTAATTTCGTAACGTCCATCTATTTTCATACCTATCGTCATACCTTTTATACCAAAACTCAACCTCATTTAAGGTTCATTGTGGCACAAATTTGGCTTTTAGGTACATTTAAGTATCAATGTAAAATCTGGGTTCAAACTGTTGTGATACAGCGATAAAACTCCACCCTGTAAGTTTACGTGTACACCAACCTTACCCAGAGTGAGTTTCCATCTGTGAAAGTAGGATTTAAAGTGTACACAGTAATTCTGGAAATTGGGGACTGTCAATCAATAAAGATCAGAATCCAATCTTCCCCGTTTCACACTTCTGAGATAATATCCTTTAGTGGGTAAATTGACTAAATTAAAAGTATCACCTCTGGTAACTCTCCAAATTTTGTAGTCGTGATAAGTGAGAGGACTTCCTGGTTGACAAACTACTGGTGGATGATCTCCGAGAACAAAATACACTGCACCCCTGCCCATAACTTTTGCTAAACCATATTTATCAACAACAATAGATGTCTCTTCACTAACTGCTATACCTAAAACACTTTTAGAAACACCATCTTGAATTTGACGGGCAATAAAAACCATGATTCGACCCATTCTTTGTCGTCTATCAAAGTGTGTGTCGATGATCGTGTTCCGCAAAGTTTTCCATTGGAAAAAGTTATAGGTAAAAGTAATATTTTTGTAGGGGTCTTCTAGCGCTTCTCTACCTTCTATACTGTCGATACAAGCACAGGAATCGTAGATATAGTCACTTTGAATCATTGCCCCGGCGCTCGTGCCACCAACAGCGCCACCTTTATCGTAAACTGATTTGATGGCAACCTCTAATTTAGTGTTTTTCCAGGTGCGGATATATTGACATTGATCACCGCCAGCAAAGAAAATTACATCAGCGTTTCTGACTCGATCAAAAACGTCTGTTCTGTTGGCTTGTTCTCTGTTGCTAATAACTAGGGTTTCTACATATTTTACTCCTTTCATCCCATAAATTAGCTGATTGTAATTGTCATCCCCAGCACCACGAATGACTAAAACGTTGACTTTGTTATCGTAGTTACTATTTCCCCTGACTTGGTTGATCATCCATTGGATAGCTTCTTCTACATCTGGTCCACCTCCTCCTAAGTTATGCGCGGGTCCGGCTAAACGTCGGGGGCTGTAAACGGGGGTAGATAAGGGAGAACGAACATCCGCAGTAATGCCCCGAAAGTAACGCTTTAAGTTTGCTGTGAGACGATCTATGATGCGATTAATCATCTTTAGCAATCTAGTTCCTGCATTCTGCAAACGTCTGGCTATATTTGGGAATGCCTTAGTCATACTAATATTTTGGAGCAAACAGCAGTTATTATTAACTCTCTCATTAAAAAGGGTTAAATTCCCAGCGTACACTGGTTGTACTGTTTTTAATGCCGATAAACCTAGAGTAATCTTTCATTCTCTAGTTTAGTCTGCGATCGCCTCAGTTTTATTTATTGGGGGAGGGAACAGAAAAACCAGTTGTGTAATTCATTCTGTCTCATTTTGCCGGCTTATTGCAGGTATTGTTCTTTCAGAACCCTTTCATATACGGCTTCTGTACGCTGGGCTAACTTTGACCATTGAAACCGTCGTTCTAAATCTTGGTAAGCGTTATCTATCAACCATTTTCCATAACCTGGATTTTTCAAAACTTCCAAAATTCCCCAGGCTAAGGAATCGGGGTTATTAGCTAAGGTAACGATGCCTGTTTTGGTATGTTGTACTACTTCTGGCAAACCACCAGTGTTAGAAACGACAACTGGAACTTTAGAGGCAAAACTTTCTAAAGCCACAATGCCAAAAGGTTCGTAAAGACTAGGAAAAACTGCACAATCGGCAATAGTTTGAAACTTATCTAAATATTTATCAGAGAGAAAACCAGTAAAATAACATTTATCCCAAATTCCTAAATCCCGTGCTTGACGCTTGAGGTAGTCAGTATTGCCACCGCCAACAATGACAATTTTAACATGGCCGCCCATTTCCCAAAGTACCTTGGGTGCAGCATTAAGTAACACACTTATACCCTTTTCATAGGTCATGCGACCAAGATAATAAACTATTTTTTCATGATCTGCGGCAAATTGGCGACGGAAATCTTGAGCATGAAAATCTTCGTGGTGCTTTTTCTTTTCTGGACGGATACCGTTATAAATAACGTCGATTTTGTTTCCTGGACTATGTAAAGCCCTAACTACTTCACCGCGCATATATTCGCTACAAACGATGATTCTCCAGGCGTTTTCAGCCAGTTTGGTTTCTTTGTCACTAATATAACGTTGCGTATCGTTGTGAATCCCATTATAACGACCGTATTCTGTGGCGTGAATCGTAGCAATTAGCGGAATATTAAAAATGTGTTTGAGAGCGATCGCTGCATCCCCAACCAACCAATCATGAGCATGAATCAGATCAAACGACCCTTCCGACTCAATTAGCTTACCACCGTGATATCCCATACTATCGTTCAAATTAGCTACCCAGTGGAAAAAATCACTACTCGGAGCCACAGGTATACGATGAACATGGATTCCCTCAACCACTTCGTACAGCAACGACTGGGCAAATTCAACTGTAATCAAGTGGATTTCATGTCCCAGCTTCACCAGTTCCGGGTATAACTCTGCTACATGACGCGCAATCCCTCCAACTATCCTGGGGGGAAATTCCCAACTCAATACCAGTATTTTCATTTGCTTGACTCCCCGATGATTTATCAATATAGCAGGGAAGAGGGAATAGGGGCAGGGGGCAGGGGGTAGGGGGCAGGGG
>NZ_JAYGHC010000009.1:68736-84646 GCF_034932285.1 Cronbergia sp. UHCC 0137 | reverse complement strand
AGGAATAATTAATTTATTTATTACCAATTACCAATCCACCCATCACCCATCACCAATCACCAATCACCCATCCCCAATCCCCAATCCCTTATCTATCAACAGATCCCATAATCACATCAACACTACCCAAAATCACCACAATATCTGCAACCTTCATTCCTCGCAGTAATTGAGGCACAATTTGGAGATTGTTGAAATCTGCTGGGCGAATTTTCCAACGCCAGGGGAAAACATTATCATCACCTACTAGATAAATTCCCAGTTCACCTTTACCACTTTCCACACGGGAGTAAATTTCACCCTTGGGAATCTTAAAAGAAGGTGAAACTTTTTTACCAATGTATTGATAATCAAAAGCATCCCACTCAGATTTTTTCCCAGCCATCAAACGTTTAGCTTCTAGGTTTTCGTAAGGTCCCCCAGGTAAACCTTTAATCGCTTGGCGAATAATCTTCACCGATTCGCGCATTTCCCGCATCCTTACCACATAACGGGCAAAGCAATCACCGGCTGTTTCCCAATGTACTTCCCAGTCGAAATCATCGTAACATTCATAGTGGTCAACTTTCCGCAAATCCCACTTCACCCCAGAACCACGCAACATCGGACCAGAAAGTCCCCAATTAATTGCTTCTTCACGGGTAATAGTCCCGATTCCTTCCACACGCCGCCGGAAAATCGGGTTATCGGTAACTAAGCGTTCATACTCATCAACTTTTGGCAACAAGTAATCACAGAACTCTAAACACTTATCTACCCAACCATAAGGTAAATCAACAGCCACACCACCAACGCGGAAGTAGTTGTTATTCACCATCCGATAACCAGTAGCCGCTTCCCACAAATCATAAATCATTTCCCGTTCCCGGAATTGATAGAAAAAGGGAGTTTGAGCGCCTACGTCAGCCAAAAAGGGACCAAACCATAGTAAATGGTTAGCAATACGGTTTAATTCCAGCATAATCACCCGGATATAGCTGGCGCGTTTGGGAACAGCGACACCTGCTAGTTTTTCTGGGGCGTTAACGGTGACTGCTTCATTGAACATTCCCGCCGCATAGTCCCAACGACTGACGTAGGGAACATACATGATAGTAGAGCGGTTTTCGGCAATTTTTTCCATGCCTCGGTGCAGGTAGCCAATGACTGGTTCGCAGTCAACAACATCCTCGCCATCCAGAGTAACAATTAGCCGCAGAACCCCGTGCATTGAGGGATGGTGTGGACCCATATTGAGAACCATTGGTTCAGTGCGGGTTTCTATTCTGCTCATAGATTTTAGTGTTCTCCCGTTGTGTAACATTTTCAATTGAACTGGGAAGATGTCAATCAGATCCCTTATGTCGTGTCTGCCAGCATCCAGCCTGTAAGAACAATACTAGACTTGAGTTTGTTTGGTTTGTCTAAAATGTATTGGTAATTTTACGTTCTGGACAAAACCCCTACAGCGTTATGTTGGAGAAAGGGTAGGAGGGTCGAAGTTGAACTTGATGTTGCATATTGTTTCGCTGATTCAATTATAAGGGTGACAGGCTGAAAACCTTGTTATTGAGGCAAATGAAACCATAAAGTAGAAAGTGTCATCAGAAATAAATTAGGTCTATTGAATATGGATATCAAAAATGGATTTGTTGGCACTATTGGCAATACACCACTGATCCGCTTAAATAGCTTCAGTGAGGAAACAGGCTGCGAAATTTTGGCCAAAGCGGAGTTCCTTAATCCTGGGGGTTCTGTGAAAGACCGGGCTGCACTTTACATTATCGAGGATGCGGAAGAAAAAGGTTTACTCAAACCTGGTGGGACTGTTGTGGAAGGAACGGCAGGAAATACAGGTATTGGACTGGCACATATTTGTAATGCCAAGGGGTACAAGTGTTTAATTATTATTCCTAATACCCAATCTCAAGAAAAAATAGATGCTCTGACGGCTTTGGGTGCAGAAGTTCGTCCTGTCCCTGCTGTACCATACAAAGACCCGAATAACTATGTCAAGTTATCTGGTAGGGTGGCAGCAGAAATGGAAAATGCTATTTGGGCAAATCAGTTTGATAATTTAGCTAATCGTCGTTCTCATTATGAAACTACTGGCCGGGAAATTTGGACACAAACTGATGGTAAGGTTGATGGTTGGGTAGCGTCAACTGGTACTGGTGGGACGTTTGCTGGTGTGTCGATGTTTTTAAAGGAACAAAATCCGGCGGTGAAATGCGTTGTGGCTGATCCTTTGGGTAGCGGGTTGTACAGCTATATTAAAACTGGTGAAATCAAGATTGAGGGTAATTCAATCACTGAAGGGATCGGGAATAGTCGAATTACTGCGAATATGGAAGGCGCACCGGTTGATGATGCTATCCAAGTTGATGACCAAGAGGCTTTGCGGGTTGTTTACCAATTATTGAGAAAAGATGGGCTGTTAATGGGTGGTTCGACTGGGATTAATGTGGGTGCGGCTGTGACTTTAGCAAAGCAGTTGGGTCCAGGACATACTATTGTGACGATTTTATGTGATAGTGGTTCTCGCTATCAGTCCAGGATATTTAATCGTGAGTGGTTAGCGACTAAAGGTTTGGTTGTTAGTTAGGGCGCTGTCTAAATGTGGGGAATGGGAAGTGTTTAAATGCGTGCGGGTCTGCCAAAGTCGCACTTGTAAAAAGCAAGGTGCAGCAGCAGTTCTAGCTGCTTTTCAGGCTTGTTCAATACCAGATGTGACAGTTACAGTTAGTGGCTGCTTAGGACAATGTGGTAGTGGTCCGATGGTGGTATTCTTACCTGAGATGGTGTGGTATAGCCGAGTTCAACCCCAAGATGTACCTCAATTGGTGGAACAACTGATGTTGAATGAAGGTAAGTTGCTTTTTTAGATTCAGTTAGGTGCGTCAGTATCTGAAAATTAGTGATTTTAGCCTAAATTATTCTGTCTGACGCACCCTACAGGCTTGGCTTCTGTAGCAATCTCAGCGCATTGGTGTCAAATTAAGTTAAAAAATAGCTTATCTGTTGGCTTCCACACCCGTCAGTCAGGGAATAAATTCCCTGTCTCATAGCTCAAGTCCACTAAAGTGGACTCAGGAATCAATACTTGTCGGTTAAGCTAAAAACATTAAATCAGGTAGGTTGGGTTGACGTTAGGAAACCCAACATTTACGGGCTTTTGTTGGGTTGCGCTGTCGCTTAACCCAACCTACAAAAACTCTTAACCGATAAGTATTGGTAGCCGAAGTGCTGACTCCTCACCAAAAGACTTTTTCCTCAGATCATATCTACTGTCTCTATATTTTTTTAACAATATTTTCTCAAGGATCAGATTAATTTAATATATATAAAATCTACACTTTTTTTTGATTTAGGTGAGGCATCTAATGGATATTCAAAAGCTACGTCAATCTTTAAAAATGAAGTGGCTAAGTTACTATGGTCAAAATCGTTCTTGGTTGGTGAAAATGCAGATTTGGCGATCTTTTGATGGTTGCCGTCGTCCTTCTTCTGGTTACATTTTAGCTACTTTGTCGATTTTAGAACCGGAATTTGAACAAGTCCTTTCTTTTCTTTTAGATTTGAATAATAATCCTGATGAAATAGTTGCAGCTTTAGGTCTTAATTTTAATCCTGATGAGGAGTTAGATTTACTAGAATCACAATTTGAAAGTCAGATGATTAATGATTGTTCTGAAAATATGGATATGTTGGAACAATCTACACTAAATACTAATACTAATACTAATACTTTATCTTCTGAGGAATCACCAAAAAAACAGAAACAGGTGTTATTGAAAATTAGCAGAGAAATGGAACAAGAGGGTAAACCTATAAAGGTGGTGGCAATGGCTACTCAGGTGAGTTCAGCACCTTCTAAAACGGTCGTTTTGGAAAAACCAGGTTCTAGATTGGGGAGGGAGGCAAGACGGCGAAATGATCAATCAGCGATCGCTCTCCTCACTTCCACTATCCCCCAATCTTCTGTCTCTTTCCCAACTCCGGTTTCTATCAATTATAATACTTCACCTGGTTTCACTAAAGTTACTAAAAATCTTCCAATTAAAAATATACCCAATTCGGTGAATATCTCATCTACCACAAATGCCCGTAGCTTACCTTCTTGGATAGATGAGTTTTGTCAAGGGTTAAAACCTCCTGTGGAAAATTAAGGGTATTCGTGGGAAACAAAGGGAATAGCTACTATTTCCCCTTCTGTTGTTCCTACTTGGACTTTTAAGCCAATACCACCTGCTTTACTGCGGATATAACCTAGTCCAAAATAACCATCAGGGGTTTCTGTGTAACTGGTAAGTTTACCGATCTTTTCCTCTGCTAATGTGATCATATTTCCTATTTCTGCCGGGGCATTGAGACGAATACCCCAAAGATACTGTTTTACACCTTTATATGTATTTAATCTCGCAATGGTTTCTTGTCCGATATAACAACCTTTATTAAAGGAGACTGTTTGCCATAAGCCGACTTCCAGGGGATTGTAATCATCGGTTAGTTCTAAATCGGCGGCGGGACGACCTTGTAATATTCGTAACATTTCCCAAGAGCGATCGCTCAACTCGACTACCCCTAATTCTAATAGTTGACTCCACCATTTTTCTTTATCACCAGCAGGAGGAATGATTGTATATCCAGGAGAAGCCAAACCACTACCTACAGCTACAATTGCACCATCAACTAAGGTATGATTACCGTGGCGTTCACCGATAACTGACCCAGCCCCCAATTTCTCAATTATCCCGTCGCTTTCGGGTCCAATGAGACTCAAAGTTGCAGTTTCATCAGTTATATCAGTTAATTCCACTTGATCAGCAAAGAAAATATAACGATCTAGCCATTGCATGATCAATTCCCTACGGTGCGGTGAAACTAATAATAACACTGCGTCATCGAGAATATAACTACTAACTAAATCAATAGTTCTGGCTGTAGATGTCACCAATACAGTATCACAACCTTGACCTGGTTTAAGACTTTGGAAATCATTGGTACTTTGATTGTGTAAAAACCGGAGACGGTCATCACCAGAAACACGGATACGTCCCCAAAAAGAGCGATCGCACACCACAACCCCTTCTTTAGCGGCTTGGATAGCTGCTGCTTCTTTGTGATCAATTGCAGAAGTTGACATAGTGAAAAGCCCTGTTTGAATGTGGTTGCATCAAAAATCTTAGCAAATCAGCCTTTGGGACTTCAACTAATTTACTTCCTCGGTACATACGTCAAAATAAAGATGTAAATATCGGTTTTTTGGTGTTAAATGTTGAGTATTGATTGATTTTCTTAACTTAAACCATCAAAACCCTGATCTCTAGTAGTTATTTTCTTGTAGGAGTGAATGTGAATAATATGTCTTTGCCTAAAAAAACTTTTTGGTTATCAAGTTTAGCGACTGTTGCCATTGTTAGCACCAGCTTACCCGCGATCGCCCAAACAACTGAGTCTGCTGTCACCACAACCCCTGAAACCAGCCCTATAGCCATACCTGTTCCCGGTACAGTGGCTACTTCCTCAATTGATCTTACCTCTAGCAATACAGAGTCTACTATTCAACCAGTTGACCCTCAAGTACAACAACCAGCGAAAATAGCCCAAGGGAATCTTGTTTTTGGTAGACCAACCCGTGGTGGCAAAAGCTATCTTGGTATTGCGACTAATATTGGTTTAAGTGGTAACTCTACATCTCTATCTGATGGTAATATTACAGTAATCAGTAAAATTGGTTTTGGTCAGTCTTTATCATTAAGACCCGCCGCCATTTTAGGATCTGATACCACATTTCTCATTCCCATCACCTATGATTTATCCTTTTACCGCTTAGGAGATCCAGTTACAGAATCTATCCCCATAACCCCTTATTTGGGAGCAGGTGCAGCCATTACAACCGGTGATAACTCCGAAACCGCCTTACTAATCACTGGTGGTGTTGATCTACCTTTAACCAATAAGTTTACCGCCAATGCAGCGGTAAATGCCGGATTCTTTAATCAAACTGATATTAGTCTCTTGGTAGGAGTCGGTTACAACTTTGGTGGTTTTTAGCCATAGACAATTAGGGGATATTTGAAAAGTTTCGGGCGATTATAAATCGCTACTACACAAGCAAAGTCCACCTCCGTGGACTAACATAAAATTAAGGTTTAAAAACCCACGTAGGTGGGTTTCGATTGTGTAGCCGCGACTTCTAGTCGCTAGGGCTGTATAAATTAGACTTTTCAAACACCCTCTTAGGGGCGAACGACGGTTCGCCCTGCTGAGATAACTTTTACTAAATCTAGAGAATATTTTGGAGTGCGATCGCGTTATTATCTTCCCAGTTAACCTTCCCAAACCAACAAGAGATGATTGATCCAAGTGTTCTGGAAGACCTGCGTAGTATGGCCGATAGTGATGGTGATGGACTAATTACCGAACTGATCGAAATTTACTTAGAAGATACCCCAGTGATAATTGAGGAAATTAAGAATGCCCTTAATTCAGGAAATCTAGCCAAGCTGAAAAAATCTGCTCACGCATTGCGATCGCCTAGCGTTAGTATTGGTGCAGTCAACTTAGGCAAAATCTGTGAGATATTAGAATATACTGCACAGAGTCAAACTTTAGAGCAAATCACTGTTCTAGTTAATCAATTAGAAAATGAATATCATAATGTCATTATGACTCTGGCAAGTATTCAACTCGATCATTAACAGGAATTACCCATGGGTTACGAAACATCACTGATTGAGATTGCTTCCTTGTGTCACAATGACGATAATGCCTTAATCCTGCGTAAGTTTTAATTAACAAACAACCATAAAAATTTAAGCCTGTAAGTTTTTTTTGAACATTGCCAAAGAACTGAAGTTAATTTCTGGATATGTCTAATGATCAATTATTAATGACCAATTATGCCGGAAATATCTGATCTTAAAACTAAAATCCTAGTAATTGATGATGATAGAGTTATTCAATTAGTGCTTAAACAAGCACTGCAAACACAGGGATATCAGGTCATTCTTGCTTCTAGCGGTAGACAAGGCATAGAACAAGCTTATAAACATCATCCAGCCCTAATTATTTGTGATTGGCAAATGGATGAAATGGATGGGTTAGAAGTATGCCGTATTATCAAATCTGAACCAACTTTATCTACAACCTTTTTTATTCTCCTAACAGCACGGACAGCCGTTGAAGATAGGGTAGAAGGTTTAGATAATGGTGCTGATGATTTCTTGAGCAAACCCATTGAAGTCAATGAATTAAAAGCGCGAGTACGAGCAGGACTCAGACTGCATCAAAGTAATCAACAACTTCAGAAATTAGCCCAAGACTTACAAATTCAAAAACAGCTTTTAGAAACTGAATTGAATGAAGCGGCTGATTATGTAAAATCAATTCTACCTGAACCCATGTCAGGGTTAGTAACAATCAACTCTAGGTTTTTACCTTCTAGTCAATTGGGTGGCGATTGTTTTGATTACTATTGGTTAGATGAAGACAACTTAGTAATTTATCTTTTGGATGTTTCGGGACATGGATTAAGTGCCGCGCTTCCTTCAATCTCGGTACATAATTTATTGCGTTCTCAAACTCTCCCTCATGCCAATTTCCATCAACCATCTGAAGTTTTGACAGCTTTGAATGAAATTTTTCAAATGGATAAGCATAATGCTAGGTACTTCACTATTTGGTATGGAGTTTTTAACCGCATTTCTTATCAATTAACCTATTCTACTGCTGGACATCCACCTGCTTTATTACTTTCTCACTCAACTAATTCTAGCATAAATATCAAACAATTAATTACTCCTAGTATGCCAATCGGAGCATTTGCAGAAGTAGTATATCAAAATGCTGTATGTGAGATTCAACCATCGAGTAAAATTTATGTTTTTAGTGATGGAATTTATGAAGTTCAACAAGCTGATGGTAGTATGTGGGACTTGAATAATTTTATCAATTTATTGGAGAGATATAATCAACAATTTATCGACTTAGACCACATTTTAGAAGAGATTAAAATTGCCACGGGTAGTAAAGCCTTTACCGATGATTGCTCTTTATTAGAAATAAATTTTAGTTCAGGGTAATCTCAATAAATAAAGGGAACAGGGAACAGGGAACAGGGAACAGGGAACAGGGAACAGGGAACAGGGAACAGATAAAAAACTTTATTTGTGAGTTTAAGCTAAATTTATTGTAGGGGTTTAGCACTGCTAAACCCTTACCCCACGGTTAGTTTACCGATAAAATATAATTAGCCGCAACCCGAAACAACCTATTTTGGTGAAAGTCATTGAAAAAGTTTTGTTAGATACCAAAAATCTGTTTATTTACCAAGATTGTGCAGTCTGATGCACCCTACAAAGGAGAGAGGTTTTTTGCTAGAATTTAAGATTTTTTAAACATGATCTATGTTACAAATGATGTCTGATCAGATAACACTTCAAAATGGTTACTTGTGTTAGTCATATCAAAGATCATTTTTATTTGATCGTTGACGGAACAAAGTACCAGTCTAGTATTTTTTTGCCGAACTGTCTTTAAAATCATTAGCAAAGCGCTAAAACCAGAACTATCCATAAATGTAACATCTTTAAAATCAATCAAAATTGTCTTGATTTCTGATGCTATGAGATCGTCCACTTCTTGACGGATTTGATTACCACTCTTACTATTAAAAATACCTTGGGGTTGAATCACTTTGACTTGTAAGTTCATATTTTTGCTTGGTGTAAAGGGAGAAATACATTAATTTTAACTGAATCATTAGGAAATAGTTAGCGTTTTTTTCAGCAATAAACAGTTTCTATTGTCTAATTCACGAATATAACTAATTGTCCAGCCATAGTCTTTTCTGAGTTTTAGTAAAAAAATACAACCCCATTGAGATTCATGATCTAAAGGATCAAATTCCCTTTGGCTAGTTTCTTGATTGAACTTTTCTAAAGCTGCTTCTAAATCAAAGCTATCACCTTGATCCCAAATGCAGATTTGAAAATATTCAGGAGATATTTGTATTTCCAAATTCACAGGAGTTTCAGGACTAAGGTGACTGTGAGCATGACGAACTACATTAGTAAAACCTTCTAATAAAGCAGTTTGTCCTTCTAGCCAAGTTTGATAAGGTATTTGTGTACCGTTAAATTGGTCAAACCATTCTACAACTGTTACCATTGCATCAAGATCGCTGGCAACTTGTAGACTATAATTATGGATTAATAAATTGGTTTCCATGAATGTTATTTAAAATGATAAGCAGTTGAAAACTTAAAAATTATTGTCTTACATTGCTCCTGAATCTTTGTTAAAAATAACAATAAAGGTCTTCAGAATGAGTTTAAAATCGTAACCAAGACTCCAATTTTCTTGGTATCGTAAATCAAGTTTAATCACGTCTTCAAAATTGAGAATTTTTGAACGTCCATTAACTTGCCATTCACCACTCAGTCCTGGTCTGACATCTAACCTTTGCCAATTAGAGATATCATATTTTTCTAATTCGTCTGTAGTGGGTGGACGAGTTCCAATTAAACTCATATCTCCGATGAGAATATTCCAAAATTGAGGAAATTCATCTAAACTGGTTTTGCGAAGAAAACGACCAACACGGGTAATGCGGGGGTCATGATCATTTTTGAAAAAAGCCCCAGCAGCTTGATTTGTAACGGTGGATTTAAGAGCTTCGGCATTTGTCACCATCGAGCGAAATTTCCAAATGCGAAACCGTCTTCCCATCCAACCACAACGAGTTTGACTAAAGAGGATGGGTCCTGGACTATCAAGTTTAATTGCGATCGCGATCGGCACAAACAGTACAGCAGTTACACTCAAGCCTACAATCGCTCCTAGTATATCAATTGTTCGTTTGATGGGCGATCGCACCGAAGGATGGGTTAATGGTGGACGCTGTTGAGATTTGCGGCTTGCTGTAGGGATAGTAGCATCGGTATTGGCTTCAATGTGCAGAATTTTATCCAAACCGACTAGGGAAAAGGCCAATTTCACCTGGGGATTAACACTCCAAAGAGTTAATTCAATGTTTTTAGTTTTGGCTGATTTGATATTGGTAATTAATGAACCAATCCCACTACTATCAATAATTGTCGTATGTCCAAAATCTAAGATAATTTTAGTAATATTAGCATCTTCCACCCATTGTTGAAAAGACTGCCGGAAAGATATAGCCTCTATGACAGTTAATCGGGGTGGTAATTGCACTAAAAGAGTATTATTAAAACGAGTCGTAACCAAGGGTACTACTTTTTTTATTTCAGAAGTCATGTTGATTACCTGTATGAGGTTAGTTGAGATTTTCACCAAAGCGAGATTGTAAACTATTGCAAAGAGCGATCGCACTAGCTTGAGAAACGTCTGCAACGGAAACTTTTTGCGGATTTTCTATAAATCTTACCAAGTCTCCCGGACACCAAGCGATAGGAACATTGATTTGTGATAATGCTAAAGCCAACTCTATTTGATGATCGTCAACGTGTTCTTTAAATTGATGACTGCGAGAAACCAAAATATAAGGTTTATCCAAGGAATCCA
This sequence comes from Cronbergia sp. UHCC 0137, assembly GCF_034932285.1. Classification (NCBI taxonomy): domain Bacteria; kingdom Bacillati; phylum Cyanobacteriota; class Cyanophyceae; order Nostocales; family Nostocaceae; genus Cronbergia; species Cronbergia sp. UHCC 0137. The sequence goes on along the minus strand of NZ_JAYGHC010000009.1, from coordinate 74,119 downwards.
AAAGCAGTAAAGTTCCTTCACCACAATGGGCAATGACAATTCGCGCTTGATTAATTAAATCTTGAAATTTGTCTTCTTTTAAAAATTTGTAAACCTTTGCACCAGCCGGTAAAACGGTAGAATTGCCATATTGAACCACTATTTCTTCTTGAATTATTTCCGACTGTAATATTACCTCAATCCAGTTCATCAAGCGATTAAAAGGATATTGTTCTGTACCAACTGTGACTAAAATCATAAGTTAAAGGGAAATGGTAAACAGAGTTTTTAAGTTTAATCTAAGAGGTTGTTTTAAAACTTTTTCGTGTGCGATATGACACCCACAGATCCCCCTAAATCCCCCTTAAAAAGGGGGACTTTGAGGAATTTAGCCCCCCTGATCAAAGGGGGGTTGGGGGGATCTAAAAATATTTGATACACCATCAGGGACTTTTCAAACATCTTCTAAGCAGAGTAGACCCGGATTTCTCCCAAGGAAAGAGAAAAGAGGGGTCAAAAACTAAATATTCCAGCAGTTAAAACACGATCCCAAATAATACAGATAGTATACCAGAACAGTTGAGTGTTAAACAAGCAAAGTCACGTTCCATCGTAATCAATTTACACAATAGACATCTCCGGTAAAGATTGTAGAGCCGAGAATCCCTACCCATGGAACATTTCTACAGGGGTTTTAGTCCACGCATATTTAATTTTCACCAGATGTCTAATGAAAATGTAACATTATGTAAAACCATGTTTCCCAAATCTTCACAACTCAGACCCTATGGTTTATGTGCTGGAGAGTTGACAATTCCAGATGATTTTGATGCTGAACAAATTTTGAATAGTCTGTAGGGTGCGTCAGACAGAATAATTTAGACTAAATCACTAATTTTAAGATTCTGACACACCTTACTTTACTAAAAAAGCAACTTACATTATTAGAGTACAATTGCTGATTTTCAATTGGCAATTTTGGATCTTGAATTGCTTAGTTCTACAGTTCCGCTAGATCCATCAAGCCGTACTTGCTGACCATCTTTGAGTAAATGTGTAGCCCCTTGCACATCCATGACTGCGGGAATCCCGTACTCCCTGGCGACGATCGCTCCGTGAGAAAGCTTACCACCGACCTCGGCAATTAATCCTCCAGCCCTGACCAGTATTGGAGCCCAACCAGAATCAGTGTAAGGAACTACCAGAATTGTTTGTTTATCAATGTCCGCTATGTCTTGTAAATTTCGTAACACCTTTATTCGCCCTTCCACTTGACCACTACTAGCAGGAATACCTGTTAAAATGTTGTCAGAAAGTTCAATTATAGGCATGATTGGGTGGGGGGGATTATAACCATAGACTATGGCAGGAACTTGAGGAATTTGACTATCTTGGAGAAATTGCGATCGCCTTTTTTTAATTAATCCTGATATCTGATTTCTCAACATTGCACCCTCATCTTCCACCAATCTCTGCACTTCTGCCAATTCTAAAAAGAAGATATCCCCTACTTGTTGAAACAAACCAGATTGAAGCCAAATTTTCTCTAAACTTACAAAAGTCCAGCGTAATTCAGCTAATAACCGCGAATAAACCTCCGTTACTCTCCCTTTCAAATCAATGCGTTTTTGCACAAAACCTTTCTGACGGTTGTTGATCTCATTTTGATTTTGGAGTTCATTTGTTTGCATCAACTGGACAAATAACTGCTTGACTAGCTGCGGCTGTTCTTTCCAAGTAGGAACGGAAATATCTGTGCCGACTTCACTTAAATAACCATAATCTTCCAGTAATTCGTTAAATTCCACCAAAATCTTTTCTCCCTCTGGAGTTTGTGCCAACTGTTCAAAAACCGTTGCGGGATCAAATTCTGGTAATATTTCTCTAGCATCGGCGGCCAAAATAGAGAGCGATCGCAACGATGCCACCTCTGGGGTAACACTGTGATCAATTTTCTCATCTTTAATTCCCAAAATCGACTGGCGAATGGCCGCACTCAGAGGTGCTAAAATACTGTAATAAGTTGCCTGATGTAGCAAATCCAAAATTAAATCTACCCTGGCTAACATATCGGCAGGGGTCAATTCCTCCAAAACAATATTTGATAACTGGGTTAATCCAGGAATAAACCTTTGACGATAATCCTCCTTAAAATCCTTTTCTAACCGCATTTCCCGACGCAGTAAATTCGTTAGTCCTGGTAAATTTTTCCAAGTGGAATTGATGGGAGGACTACTCATTTTTGCCCCTCTAGTTAAGAAATCCAGACTTTCTGGAGGTAGACCCATAGCCAGAAAAATCTCTCCTAAAAAAGAGGCATTAAAGTAAGCTTGAGAATAATGTAGTGTTGCCGTTTGTGTAAAATCAAAACCATGAGCGCGATCGCCCAACACAAAAGTAAAAAGTTCTCCCCAAACACCACAAGTTAAAGGTTGATTAATCGACCAAGTTAAAGGATGAATCACACCGGGAATCACCTCAGCCGCGATTTTCCTTGTCCAAATCGGTAATAAAGTTGTAATTGGTCGCGCTTGCAATACCCAGAGAGTTTGCCCATCATAACTCCATTCCACATCCTGGGGAATGCCACGATAACGTCTTTCTAAACGACGGGCTAAGTATGCTACTTGCTTAATCAAAGCTTGGGGAACTCGTCCTGTTCCTTCAAACTGTTGACAAGATAATTTTTCGTCTCCAATTACCAAAACTCGATACTGTTCTGGTGTAACTCTGCCAGAAACGACTTGAGTAGGGCTACCAGAGAGGGCTTCAATCACCACCGCATCACCTTGTTGGCTAATGGGGTCACGACTAAAAGCCACACCAGAAAACACACTTTGGACTTGTTGTTGAATTAACACCGCCATAGCTGCATCGGTTTCTTCCTGTTCACCTTCAATATCTTGACGATATTGGACAGCAGAGGGGTTATTGTAGGAAACTTGAACTTGAGCGATCGCACTCCTTAAATTTTCTTGACTGGTAACATTTAAAATCGTCGTATATTGTCCAGCCGCAGAAGCCCGTTCTGAATCTTCCCCAATCGCCGAAGAACGGACAATTAAAGGTGAAAGTGAAGATGGTTGCAGCAACTTAATCAAATCCCTTGGGTCATGAAAGGGAGGCAATATCCAGCCTTTCGGCACTGGATAACCCCAACGTTTAATTTGAGACAATGTAGCAGCCTTAGCCCCAACTATCGCCCCATCCAATTCTTCATCTAAAGTGGCGTAAGCATAGACCTTCTTCGCTATCCCTCTCTCCCCACCCAAATTTTCCATCATCCCCTGAGAGTCTGGTTGTGCCTCTTCTACAGGCAGTTCCATATCATCGGGCATTTGTTGATAAATCCAGCCAATTGTCCCAGCTAAGGCAAAAGCCGCCATAATTCTCGGCAAATCATCAGCGTGCAGCAGTGCCACCAGCAACGGAAATACAATCAAAAGCCCAAATTTAACCATCTGTCGAGAACGGAGGATGATCAAACCAATAGCCCCCAACAACATCACAAAGGCAGTCACCAAGGGATCATGTAACAAAAATCCCCAACTCACATTTGTCGTTCCTGCACCTCTACCTAAAGAATATCTACCCAGAACCAAGGCAATTAAAGCAATTAATTCCCAAAATGAGCCAGTAGGAAAAAAGCAACGGGCAAGTAAAACTGCTACAATACCTTTGGCAGCTTCCGACACCACCGCCAGAATACCCACCAATTTACCCCCGTGATAAAAAGCCGCCGAAACACTAATATTGCCTGTACCCATTTGGGATAATTGCCTCTTTTTCAGGGCATAAGTAATCCAGGAAATAAGCGGCATTGCCCCTAAGAGTGGACAAACAATTAAAATAACTAATAGACCCCAAAGTTGAAGCATTATTTTAAATTACGGATTTTCACTCAATCCGGTATAAATTTCATAGATTAGTCAAACAAACCAGTCCGAACCAAAAATTTGATTCACCCAAGTCAGCATCGTTCTTGTTATTTTGCAAGATAAATGGTGAAATTAGCAACGGAAGTAGTCGGACAAAATTAAATTCATTCGTTGAGAGAGGGAACAGGGAACAGGGAACAGGGAACAGGGAACAGAAAAACCAGTTGTGTAATTAATTCTGTCTCATTACTTAGTCCATTAAGTTTAGAGACTTCCAATAAATAACCCAAGTTGCTAGTTATTAATTTTCGGATATTTTATAGTCTGTAGGGTGCGTCAGAGAAAATATTTTAGACTAAAATCACTAATTTGTAGATTTTGATGCACCTTGATTGATCTTAGGACTTAGGCAAAATATCTCTCAAAACCTCATCTCTCTGTGAACTCTGTGCCTCTGTGGTTTATTTTTCCATGACTTGTCAGCAAACCCTAAATATTAAGACTTACCGACCCTACTTTACAAATACAAATAAATGAAGGACACTAGACAACCAAGAAAATCCCAATTGCCAGCGTCCTTTTCAATTACTACGGATTCTAGTTTAGAGCATAAGCAGATTGTAAAGCCCATATAATGAGCGCGACTATGGATCCCAACAGCAACACAGTAGAGATAGTGACTGCTTTTGGGGAATCTGCACCCTCAAATTTCATAATTCCTCGATTTAAGTCGGACATGGCTGGATGAGCCTCCTTAATTACAGGGCTAATTTGTCCGTTTTGATTGTAATCCTTATATTTGCCAACAACGTTAAATTTACATAATTATTTTGTTTAAGCTTTGCAAAATTCTGACAAACTGTATTCATTTAGAAGGAAGTCGTGATTTTAGGTGCTAGAATAAAATAGTCACATACCCGACATTTGGAGTTCTGGCAGTGGGCTTATTTGATGATTTAAGTCGGTTTTTAGAACAGCGTTTAGAAGAATTCTTGCGTAAAAATCCCCATTTAGAGCTAGAAATGCTGCTAGAACAGTTACGGGAGCAAGAAGAAGATACATTAAAACTAATTGCAGATTTACAATTACAACAACAGCGATCGCAAGACGAAATCCTAGTCACAGCCCAAGAAATCCAACGTTGGCACATCCGCATCCAAAAAGCCAAAACCGCCGGCAGAGAGGATTTAGCCACCGCAGCCCAACAGAGAGAAGACGCACTCCTGCGGGAAGGAAATCAGCGTTGGGGACAGATGCAAGGTTTAAAAGAACGTATCAATCAATCTCAAGCGCTGCTGGCCAAAGTCCAACAACGTCGTCAAGAAGTGCAATCCAAAGCAGCCCAACTACAATCAGAACGTACTCAAACCCAACAGCGTTTAGAAACCAATCCTTGGCAAAATAAAACCGTACCCAATTCTAGCACATTTGATGACCTAGAAGAAAAGTTTCGCTATTGGGAAACTCAAGATGAGTTAGAACAAATGAAGCGCAACCTGCGTTAAGTACAATAAAAAAAGGGAACA
>NZ_JAYGHC010000009.1:11209-68381 GCF_034932285.1 Cronbergia sp. UHCC 0137 | reverse complement strand
GACTACAAAATATCCGAAAAATTAATAACTACCTGACTCCTGACTCCTAGCCCTAATTATCTGGTGATTTGAGAGCTTGATCTAAAACCTGCCTTGCTTGTTCAGCTTTAGTTCTAGCTTCTTGATAACGGATATTGGCTTGGGCAAAGTTTTTGAGAACCTTAAAACCTTCCTTGAGTCGAGAAATTTCTTCTTCTGATACTAAACTATCAGAGAAAAGAACATCAACCGCTTTGCGAATTTCCAAAGCTTCAGCCCGTGACTCTTGCACTTTGAGCTTGAGTGTAGCTAAATTGCTCAGAAGTTGAACAGCTTGGGTAATTGTATCCTCACCAGCAGCCGGATCAATATTAGATTCCTTAACTTCAATCAACTGTTGAGGGCTAAATCCCTCTTCTAATTCTGTGGGTAACGTTCCTGCGTCCATCATTTCCATCAGTTGATCCATTGCTTTGTCCCGTGCTTTAGCTGAATCTTTACCGGGAACAGAGAGAATAATTTCTGGGCTTTGAGCTAGAGTATACTGAACCATATTTAGAAAGAAAATTTCCTGGTTAACTAAGTCAAATAGAGATTAGATGGCTTTTAAATTTACCATTTTTCTTTTTAATAACATATTTTGGTGACATTTATTTCAATATTGTCTAAATCGCAAGATTCAGATCCCCTACTTCTTAGAGAAATTGGGGATCTCAGTAGTTCAAATCTAGGTTATAATCTATTTGCAGCCGGTACCAAATCCTTACAGGTTGATGAAATACTGCTATAAATTAAAGATAAAGTGAAATACTAGAGGAGGGGAAAGAAATGATTCCCAATCCCGCCATCATGCGATCTGTGGAAGAACTGGGCTATCGAGTTACCGTTGGTGATGTGGCAACCCAGGCAGGATTAAATGTAGCTGAGGCAAATCAAGGATTATTAGCCCTAGCATCTGAGGCTGGAGGGCATTTGCAGGTTGCAGAATCGGGTGATATTGCTTACCAGTTTCCGAGAGATTTTCGGACAATTTTACGGAATAAATTCTGGCAATTACGGCTACAAGAATGGTGGAAAAAGGTTTGGGGGGTTTTATTTTACCTAATTCGCATTTCCTTTGGCATTTTTTTGATTGTATCCATTGCCTTGATTACTGTCACCATCGTTATTATTATTACTGCTGCTAACTCCAATCGGGACAATGACGATCGCAGCGATAATTCCCGTGGGTTTAACTTCTTCTTTTTCCCAGATTTATTTTGGTATTTTAGCCCTAATTATAGCGATCGCTCTATAGAAAGGCGACAACAAAGGGCAGAAAAAAACGATTTGAATTTCTTTGAAGCGGTATTCTCATTTTTGTTTGGTGATGGTGATCCTAACGCCAATTTACAGGAACGACGCTGGCAAGAAATCGCTACAGTAATTCGTCATCAACAAGGAGCAATAGTCGCAGAACAAGTTACTCCATATCTTGATGATTTGGGCGAGTCTTATCAACAAGATTATGAAGATTATATGCTAACTGTACTCAGGCAATTTAATGGCGAACCAGAGGCAAGTCCAGAGGGTCAACTTGTTTATTATTTCCCAGAATTGCAGGTAAGAGCCAGTAAAAAGGAGCGTCACCCAGTAACAGAGTATTTACATGAATTTCCCTGGCGTTTTAGTGCAGCTAGTTCTGGGCAAATAATGTTGAGTGCTGGTTTAGGTATACTCAATTTTGTTGGTGCATTGGTGCTGGGAAGTCTGTTAACAGATGGTACAGCCGCAGCCGAATTGGGGGGATTGGTGGCATTTGTCCAAGCAATTTATTGGCTACTCTTGGCTTATGGAACGGGTTTTTTAGGTATACCCTTAGCCCGTTATTTTTGGATTCAATGGCGTAATAAAAAGATTAGCGATCGCAATCAAAAACGTCAACAACGAGCCGAGCTTTTAGCAAATCCCGATCCAGCATTAGAGAATAAAATCAACTTTGCCCGTCAATTTAGCGCAGAGAAAGTCATCAGTCAAGAAGATTTGGTCTATACCACCGAAACAGACCTACTAGAACAAGAATTTGAGCAAGTTAAAAAACAGCAAGATTAGGTAATAGGTAATTGGATAATATTCAAATCCGTGTCATCCGTGTAATCCGTTAAATCCGTGTTTGTGATTGGTAATAAATTAATTATTCCTCCCCTGCCCCCTACCCCCTGACTCCTGCTATAATTGCTTTGCTAATTCTATCGCTTCTGCTGCTGTGGAAATTTTTCCTTCAGCCTGTGCCACAGCAATTTCTGTTAAGAGTCTACCGATTTCTGGTGAAGCGGGAATTTCTAAAGCGGCAATTATCTCTTTTCCAGTTAGTAAAGGGGTGGGATGGGCTACCAGATTATCGGGGGTGAGGTAACGATTAATCATGGGGGCTATTTCTTCGATTAGGATATCATTGATTAGGGCTAAAAGAGCGATCGCTCTAAAGACATTCCCGGCTTCACGAAAGAAAAAATACTGTTCTCGAATCGACATATCAGTTTTTTGACATTGGGGAAACAGTCTCATGGCAGTGGTTACAGCTTTATTTTCGACACGACTGTAAGTTAATTCCTGTAGTTGTATTTCCGCAATTTCTGGATTTGGATTAACTAGACAAGCCAGTTTAGCAATCCCTAACCAAGTGGTTTTAGTTGTATCGCGGATATATTCTGATAATTCCTGCCCTAGCTGTTGCCAATTTTGAGAAAGTATGATATAGGCTTGATCAATTGCTGCTACTTTCTGCAAACTTTCAGCAGTGACATTTGGGAAAATTTTAGTTAATAAACCATCTTCCCAGGCAGCTTTTAACCAAGGAGTACCTTGAGAATTTGCTAAAAGATAACCAATTTCTACCCGCACTCTTTCGGCTGCGACTTGAGTAATATCTGCTGATAAAGCACGAATTACGGTTTGGGTAGTTGGTTCAATGATAAAACCGAGTTGAGCAGCTTGACGATAAGCTCGCATTAACCGCAGGGGATCGTCTTGCAGATTTTTACATGAGATCATCCGCAATAAACCAGACTTGATATCTGCACAACCTTGGAGAGGATCAATAATTTCTTGGGTGTGGGGATTGTAAGCGATCGCGTTAATGGTAAAATCCCTTCTATGCAAGTCTGTGATTAAACTATCGCCTTCTTGTTGAGCAAAATCAGCCGTAGCTTGGGGAAATACCACACGGGCAATTTGTCGTTCAGCATCGAGTAAAACAAAACCGGCTTGATAATGTTTAGCGATCGCTCTGGCTATTTTTACCGCCCCAGATGGGATAATAAAATCTAAATCCCAATATTCTCGACTCCTGCCCAAAATGGCATCACGTACCGCACCACCAACCATATAAGCAGGTTGTGGCAACCATTCTAGGCTAAAAGGCCAATTGTTTACGGCTAGGTGAGAAGCTAGTGAATCATACATATAATAAAAATCAACCTAGCAACTAATGATTAATGCTGTGGTTTGAGCTAAATTAACTATATAAGGTTTCTGGAGTTGGTACTATTATGTGTATTTGCGTCAACTGCCACTATGTAGACCGTTGTGTAACCTACAATGCTGTAGAAGCACAGCACCAACAGCCCCACTTAACCGAAACCCCAGATTTTGACCCCAATGAACCCTCCATTAATGTCAATATTCGCACAGCCAATGAGATGATTGAGATGGAATGGGATGTAGTCGGTTGTCTGAGTTTTAAACGGGAAATGGGTAAGTGGTCTAAGTTACGTCCTGGTGAATTAGTTCCTACTTGAATGATGATAGCGATCGCCATGAGGTTGAGTTGGTAGTGATGACAAAGAGCGATCGCTAGAAACAATTTCTACATCTAATCTTCTTTCCCAACTAAATAAACTAGGACTTACGCACTATATAAAATGCAGATGATATGTAGGGTTTGCGGAAAAAGTCCTTTCGTTAGGGCTAGGAGTCAGGAGTCAGGAGTCAGGAGAATAGTTTAAAACATTTTTTCATCCTTGGCTATCGACAAAAGTGCAAGGTTTTTCAGTAACTCCTAGTTTTCGTAGGTTGGGTTAAGCGATAGCGCAACCCAACAAAAGCCTATCAATGTTGGGTTTCCTAACGTCAACCCAACCTACATAATTATATTTTTTGGTGGGATTAACCGAAAAGTATTATGGCTACTGTTGGTGAAATTATCGGGTCTTGAAAATTAGTGACTCTAACCTAAATTATTCTGTTTGACGCACCCTACAGACTACAAAATACAAAATATCCAAAAGTTAATATCTAGCAAGTCGAGTTAATAAATTTAATTTTTGCAGAAAACAGAACAATACCGTCCAATTCTAATAAAAATATAGCATAAAAATAAATCTTGTAAACCCCCCTAGCTGAAATGACCAAAATTCGTTAAATTATTGACATTATTCTCAACATTATTGAGAATAAGCTAGATTTTATTGCGAAAATCTTTTTTGACTATCAGGTTAATTAATCTCAATCTCCCCTTACTTTATCGCCATTGTGTAATTAATTCATTAGGATTAAATGATATGATTTTAATCATCAATAAACCTATAGCGGTATGCACTTGCATGAGCTATATTATAGCCCCCTCCTCGCTTGCGGGGAGGGGCTTGGGGGTGGGGTTTTTGTATCTCACTCAATCGAGTACCGTTGTATATACCTAAATTTACTTTGACAACTCAACTCCAACATTTCCCACAAACAAAATACGCACTGGGACTACATACCAGCACCCCTGAATTAGGTTTAACTATCACTAATTTTGCAGGTGATACCCGTTGTCAGATTTGGAATTTGGGACGGGATTTATCCAGTCATCTACATCAATATTTAATTGATTTTATTAAACCACAAAACTGGGGTGATTTAGAATTTATTGCCGTTGCTAAAGGTCCTGGAGGTTTTACTGGAACTCGCATTGGTGTAGTTACAGCCCGTACATTAGGACAACAGTTAGACATTCCTGTATTTGCTGTTTCTACTTTAGCCGCAGTAGCTTGGACAGAAATAATTAAAAGCCAAACAAATCAAGCTATTGCTGTAGAAATGCCTGCACAACGAGGGCAAATTTTTGGTGCTATTTATCAATCTACATCTAATAATTTTGGACTCACAACTTTATTATCAGATAATGTATTCACACCAGAAACATGGCAAGAAAATCTCACTAATTGCAATTGTAGCTATCAATTAATTAAAGCCACATCTGGTTTAGCCGCAACAGTTGATAGTATTGTAACATTAGCTGGTTTCGATTGGCAACAAGGGCTGCGTCCTGATTGGTCTCAAGCTTTACCTTATTATGGACAGCATCCAGTAGATGTGTAATTATTTAGCAAGCAGTAGGAGTCAGGAGGTTTTCTATTTAGTTCAGCCAATTTACTTAAAATACAAAAAGGGCTTGGCCATTTTAACCAAGCCCAGATATATACCAAGTGTTTACCATACCTAGCTAATTTATAACTACTTTTAATTCTATTCATCTATCTAAAGGAAGTGTACAAGGATCAGCTAAAATGATATTGCTAAAAATAAGAGTGTAATTCATGTTTTCGCTGATTTTAAGGGTATTGTTGGGTTTCTTTGTGTTAACCCAATCGACAAACTACTGGAGATATAATTCCTATATTTAATCCTCGAAAACAAAAATGGTCTGATCATTTCATTTGGTCAGCAGATGGTTTAAAAATTATTGGTATTACTCCTAGAGGAAGGGCTACTTGTAATCGCTTAGACCTCAATAATGAAAGGCATAATGAAGGTTGTATTGTCAAAGCACGTCGTTTTTGAGTAAAAGGTGGTTAGCATCCACCAGATGAAGACTTTAACTTTTACTCCTTGATACGGCTGGTCTTTTTTTATTAGTTGAGCTTTATGAACTTCAGCTTCAATAGAGTCTGGTAAGAAAATAATGCCATCTTCTTCACACTCTATCAAGCAAATTTCTTGAAAAACTTTCTTTATATATTCGACTTCATTATTGCCATGACTCAGAAAATCTATATCTTTTGTTGCTCTATGTGGTTCACCATTCCACACATTAAAAAGAGTAGATCCTTTTAAAAGCTTCATTTTTCAATTTACCTTGGATAGAGACTGCTATATTAGTAGGCTTTTTCGATGTCATGGGAGTGATTCTAGATAAAGACGCATTACATTATGGACTCGGCAAATTTTAGCGTAATGCCATAGTTCATCCATTGAGCATCTTCTTTCTTTCCAACATTCTCGAAGTGCTTCTAGTGCTACTTCTAGAGTAACTTTGTTACGAAATTTAAAACAATCCACGACTGTTTTAGCCAAGGAATATACTCTTACATTAACACCCTCTATTAGATGGTTTTCAATGCCTTCTTCTAGAGATTGACCAGACATATAAACGATTCTTAGAGGTAGAAGATTATCTTTTGGTGGACGATGTTTGTGAGGAATAGCAAGCCATACTTCAAAAGGTGATTGCGTAGTTAGCTCATAAAAACTGAGTGCTGATAGAAGACAAACTACCCCACTAGGAACTCGTTTAGCAGTTTCAGCCAAAGTGTGACTTTAAAGGTCTTTAATCGAACCGCAGAGGCGCAGAAAACACAGATTCAGGAGGCAGAAGTAACCCAAGGTTAAAAACGTGAGTGCTACGCATCTCGCTTAATTCCTCTCTGCGCCTCTGCGCCTCTGCGTGAGACAGAAAAAGGTGGAGCATTTTCAACACACAACATCTAAACCCAAAGCCACAGCCCCCCATAATGGCGCATCATCACCTAACAAAGCCCGGACAATTTCAAAATTCACTTCTGGGAGTGCAGTTTCCCGTGCCACCTTTCGCACTACTGACCAAAAAGTTTCCCCAGCCTTGGTAACACCACCACCTAAAATAAAACGTTGGGGATTCATCAAATTAGCAACATTACCAATACCTACACCCAACGCCCAAGCCGCTTTGTACATAACTTCCTGGGCTAATTCATCTCCAGCCCCAGCCGCAGCACTTACTACCTGCCCGGTAACTAAGTTTAAGTCATTTCCTACCAAATACCTGAGTATTTCTCCTCTATTATTTATTGGAGAATCCTGGGTTTCTTTCTCTAACAATTCCCGTGCATTTTGCGCTATGTAGGGTCCAGAAGCGAAACGTTCCACGCATCCCCGCTTCCCACATAAACAGATTGGTCCACTAGGATCTACTACTATATGTCCAATTTCTCCGGCCATGCCTGATGCACCTGACCATGACTGATTATTCAGTATCCAACCACCACCTACACCAGTGCTGATGGTGATATAAAATAAGCTATCATATCCCTGACCTGCGCCGAAGCGATGTTCACCAAAGGCTGCCACATTAGCATCGTTATCTACACTGGTAGGGGCATGATAATCTTCCTCTAGCAGTTGTTTGAGGGGAATATTTTCCCATCCAGGGACATGGTGAGAAAGTCTGACTATACCGGTCGCTGCGTCTACAGGCCCCCCAAAGCTGACACCGATCGCATCCGGTTTACTGCCATCTAGCACCGAATCAATTAGCGATCGCATAATATCTATATCACTAATAGCATCTGCATTTGCTGGTGACAAGCGCCGTTCATACCGCAGCCACTCCCTAGAACCAACCTTTACTGTCCCTGCGGCTAATTTAGTTCCGCCAAAATCAAGAGCTAAGATTATTTTCATAGAACTTTACAATGAGCATAGATGCCGAATAAGATCAAAGAGGTTTATCCTCCACCTATCCCCTTAATCCCTCATTCCCATTATCACTTTAATAACCACTTGTAGTCGTTCATCATGAGATCCTTTCTAAAATCAATATCTCAAACAAGGAAATAAAAAAAATTATTCCAAATCCAAAATTATGGCTCTTTTTAAGATTTTTTGCGTAGATTCTACATATTAGGTACTGAAAAACCTAAAATGCTTGCCTTTTTGACTAAATTCAGTTATAATCGAAAAGCGATTTCTGATTTCAAACCCAATGCAATCAGCCAAAACTTGATGTATTATAAATATTCGGCATTTGAAGATGCTCGGATTATATCAATTTTTACATCAATAATAGCCGTTGTATTTTTTTAAAAGATAATTGAGAATCTTTCGCAATATATCTATATTCAGATAATAAAACTTTATCAAGATATGCTTATTGCTGAATGGAGAATTTATTAACCGGAAAGACTTAAAAAAGTCAGTATCTTATAAAATGCCTACTTGTTATTTAGTTGAGAAATCTTTTTGAGAATAATTGATTTCTTTAAAAAATTAGCATTTGTAGCCCTAAACACAATGATACTTTTTGATTACCTTTGTCCATAAAATCTATTCTTGAGTACATCTAGATGAATACTTTATTTTGCTCTGAATATTCGCGGCAAATAGGAGAGGAAATTATTGGTAGTGCCACCAACTACCAAACCTATATTTTAGTAGAATGTCCCCAACCTTGGGTATCAGCAGCATTTAAATCTAAATGGGTTCCAGATAACTTGCGGGTTTTGGTAGAAGAAGTAAAACGAGCTAAATTACCAATTCAGTTTTTATTAATTGCTAATGGTCAATCACATAAAGTAGATTATACAACTCTTTTGATTTATCAAAAACGAGAAGGTTTAAGTAATGGCTACTGTCGGCAAGAATATAAACTACCAAATATTGAACAAGTAGCTGGATTAGTCCGTAAATGGTTATTGGGTATTGCTTCTGACTATCAAGTTGAATCTAATATCAATAGAGATATTTTAGTTTGTACTCATGGTAGCCATGATCAATGTTGCGCGAAACATGGCAACCCTTTTTATTTTTATGCTACCAAAACCATCTCTAATTTACATTTAGATCATATCCGACTTTGGAAATCCACTCACTTTGGTGGACATCGCTTTGCACCAACAGCAATAGATTTACCAGAAGGGAGATATTATGGTCTTCTTGATCAAGATTCTTTCAGTTCAATTTTAATCCATAGTGGTGATATTCAATGTTTGAATAAAGTCTATCGTGGCTGGGGAATTTTGCCATCTGCATTACAAATTTTAGAAAGGGAATTTATTTTTGCTCACGGTTGGGATTGGTTTAATTATCAAGTAGCCGGTAAAATATTAGAGCAAAGTTTAGATAATAATACGATGTTAGCCGAGCTAAGTTTTGAACAACCTGGTGGTGCTTTCTACACTTACCAAGCCAAACTCGTGAAAGATGAAATCAAGACTCAAGTTGTCAAGAGTTCTTGTAATGCTACACAAGAGTTAACGGTTGTTAAATATGCTGTTGCTAATGTCTGGATGGTTGCGAGGAAGGTAGCCACATTCGCAAATAATTGAGTCAAGTTGCTAGTTATGACTTGGTGATAGGGTTTTCCTCAAGTTCTATAATAGGAATCAAAACTCAACAAAAGAGCGAGATGAGTATTAACCTGAATTTACCACCAGAACTAGAAAAAGAGCTTCACACCGAAGCTTCTCAACTTGATGTACCGTTATCCGAATATATTTTAAGTATTTTATTTACCAGGAATGTTGCAGATAATCTCCCCAAAACTGGAGCAGAACTTGTTAAGTATTGGGAAAATGAAGGTGTAATCAGTTCAGTTCCTGATATTACTGATAGTCAAGCATACTCTCGTGAGTTACGTCATCAGGCTGAAACAAGGGATCGAGCATAGGTAAATTTAATGTACTTATTAGATACAGATATTCTAATTGACATTCAGCGCGGTCACGCTCCTGCAATTACCTGGTTTGCCAGTCTCCTAGAAGTACCGAGCGTTCCCGGTTTTGTGGTTATGGAACTCATTCAAAATGCCCAAAATACCCAACGACTCCGGGATACTCTCAAGCTCGTTGCTCCTCTACCAGTCATTTGGCCTACTGAGGTTGACTGTGCTTTTGCTCTATCCAATTTCACCACCTATCACTTATCAGATAATTTAGGGTTATACTAAAGACGGCTTAATTATTTGATTCTGTGGGTAGGGGTTTAGCACTGCTAAACCCCTACAAATCCCGGTTTTTCGTAATTTTGCAAAAGTCCATGTCTCAACCGTTTTTAGTATACTTGATACTTTGATTGGTGCTTGTGCCGTTGGTAGAGGAGCTACCCTATGTACTTTCAACGTCAAGCATTACAGGATGATACCTAACCTTACTATAGCAAAACCCTATACACGATGAAAGCTGATTATATTTTGGTATATGGGCAGTACGATCGCTATAATGTCATCTTAGTAATGAATGGGGGAAACCCTCTTCCCTGCGGGACGCTTTGCGATCGCCTAGCATCTCGTAGAGAAGACTGGGTGCTTCACCTGTTCCCTTTTTCCTATAGTGTTAAAGATTGGGGATTGGTTTCAATCAATTTTGCTAAATCTTGCAAGAAAGCCGCCGCATGAGCGCCGTAAATAATGCGGTGATCTGAGGTAATATTAACTTGCATTTGTTGACGTACACCAAATAAACCATCAGCAGTGGCTACAACTTGGGGACGGGATGCACCGATCGCTAAAATTGAGCCTTGTCCTGGTGGTAAAATCGCATCAAATGTATCTACACCAAACATCCCCAGGTTAGACAGAGTAAAAGTACCACTGTTGTATTCTTCTGGTTGGAGTTGTTTAGCTTTAGCCCGTTCTACTAAAGATTTCCAGGTGCGTGATAGAGAATAAATATCTATGGCATCGGCATTTTGTAACACGGGTGTAATCAATCCCCCATCATCCATCGCTACTGCTACAGCAATGTTGATATTGGAATGATGGACAATTCCCTGATCTGAATAACTGGCATTTAATAGAGGGTGTTTTTGCAACGTCATGGCTACGGCTTTTGCTAGTAAAGCCGTCATTGTTACGCCTTTAGACTTAATTTGTTTGTAAATTTTGTCTAGTCCATCAGTGCTAATTGTGTAAGTTACACGGAAGACTGGCACGGTGAGGCTAGATACCATACCCCGAACTACGGCATTTTGCAGAGTGGTAAAAGGTACTACCTGACCTGGAACGGAAGTGACTGGTGCTGGTGCTGGTTTTGGTGCTGGTGTGGGTTGTTTTTCAATTACAGCAGGGGTAATTGCTGGTTGAACTTTACCAACTGCGGCTTCCACATCTTCCGCCACAATGCGACCGTAAGGGCCACTACCCTGGAGAGTATTTAAATCTACTTTAAGTTCTTTTGCTAACTTGCGGGCGCGGGGGGAAACTACGAGCCTTTCTGGACTATGGTTTGAGCCATTTTGAGATCCTGTGGCTGGTGTGATGACTGAGGCAGTAGCGGCAACGGGTACGGGAGCAGGTGTAGCAGGTGTAGCGGTACTGGTGGGGTTAGCCAAAGACTTTGCGGTTTCGATTTCTGCTTGGGTTTCGGCTACGTAAGCGATCGCTGCACCTACAGGGGCGGTTTCACCGGCTGGGACGATAATATGGGCGAGAAATCCTTCATAGAAAGATTCTACATCCATATCTGCCTTATCTGACTCGACAACCACCACTGTTTCGCCTTTTTCCACTTTATCTCCTGGCGACTTTACCCAAGAGACTATTTTCCCTTCGGTCATGGTGGAACTAAGCGCCGGCATAAATACTTCGTTAATGCTCATAATGGTGGTTCGAGAATCAATAATTTATGGAGTTTAACAGCTATTGCTAGATCGAATTGTATCTTGACTAGAAAGTTTTTGTACCTTGATCATGGTTTTATTTTTTCCGTTATTTCCCTGTTGACAGACCAGAACAAGTTAAGACAACCTTGATCCCTATCTGGTAGATTAACTGTTCACAGTTGGAACATTAGCTTGGGGTAAATGTCTATGTATACCAGGTGAGAGGGAAATAAGGAAGGTAGAGGAAAAATGATGATCAGTCTTCAATATCCATTGTGCTGATCAAAAGTTGTCTGTCAAGGGGAATTAAGAGCGATCGCCCGATCTTTCTCTCAGAAATTTAAATTTGGTGATTAACCTGTTTGTACTTATAGCAGGAGTCAGGAGTCAGGAGTCAGGAGTCAGGAGTTAAGAGTCTCTTGCCATAAGGCTTTTACTGTAGATTCTGTATCTCATTCAAGTGCATACCGCTATATCTTTTAATATTATGTCGGTAAAGTTCAAATTGTGTTTAATTTTGACATTAGGCATTTTTGTCACTACTGTTGGCGCTTATCTCAGCCAGCATCAGCCAGATGGAAATATTACCCAAACTACTTATCGAACAGAACAGCCCCAAGTGTCGGCAGTTCTAGTCTACCGCCAGCGTGCTAATTATCAAACAATTCCTTTAGAAAGTATCAATTCTTTGCTGCGGGGGAGTGATCCTGCGGCTTTGGCGTTAAATGCTTTAGAAGGAATAGGGGTGGATCAGGGGGAGCGAAAAATCAAGGTTGAATATCCCGAACCCAATCAGGCTTTAGTGACTGTTACGGAAATTCAGCAGGGGCGTAATAATTCAATAAGTCAAATAAATTACCGTGTTGAAATGAGTAGTTTTGGGCGATCGCTCTTAGTTAGTTCCCCTCCTATTTGGCAAATTATTTGGGCTGGGGCGAGTAAGGGTAAAACACCGTAGTTTACCCCTACTGCTAATTTTTTAGATGTCGCCGCGAATTTCTTCTACAATGCCATCACGTAAAAGGATTTCCACCTGCGTCTTGCTAATTAAGTTATCACCGGGTTCGATGCTAAAAAATCCTTCCATTTGACCTTGAATAACTTCCTGTTCTGATTCTAAAAACTGTACTTGCTGAAGATTTTGCAGCAATTGATTTTTTTGTTCTAGAAATTCACTTTTCTTTTGATTAACTTGGAGTTGGATATTGTCAATTTGTTGGAGAGTTTGGGGTCCTGGTGGTTGTAAACTCTGCTTTTGAATCGCGCTAATTGCTCTTTGTCCTTCAATGTCTAGCTGTTGTAGTTGCTGATCAAGTTGATTGATCTGTGCTTGTAACTGCTGTTGTATTTCGTCTTTCCACAGGGGAGTGACGACAGCTTTGACATTAACCACGCGCTTTAAAAGCAATTTAGGGTTGGAGACATCCATAAAGATTTCACGTTCACTCTGATAGTTTACAAGGAAATTTATTTGGCAAACATTCCGTCAATAATATCGCGATAGCGTTCTGTAACAACGTGCCGGCGAATTTTGAGGGTTTGTGTCATCATGCCATTTTCAATGGAAAATGGTTCGAGAATTAGCTTGAACTGGGCAATACGGTCGTCGGCTCGATAACCTGGACGATTTTGTACTTCCCGATTCAATTCTTGCCGAAATAAATCCTGGATTATTTTACTCTCCAACTGCGTAGATAGGTTAGCTTTCTGGAGTCCTTCATCTGTATTATTGATGCTCAATGAGGATTCTTTTGCCAGATTTAGGGATAAATTCTGGGTTCGCGCCCATTTTTCTAAAGCTTCAAAATTGGGAACTATTAAAGCACCGATGCTGCGCTGATCTTGTCCCACTAGCATAATCTGATCAATGTAGGGCGATCGCACACAGGCATCTTCTATGGGTTGGGGTTCGATATTTTCCCCATTGGTTAAGACAATTGTATCTTTGGCTCTCCCTGTTAACACTAAATCATTTTCCGGTGTCACCCAGCCTAAATCACCACTATCAAACCAACCTTGTTCATCAATGGCTTTTTTGGTCGCTTCGGGATTTTGGTAATAGCCCTGCATAATTTGTGGACCTTTGAGCAGCACTAAACCACGTTTCCCCACTGGTAGCGGTGTACGAGTTTCAGGATCAACTATTTTAACTTCTGTTCCCGGAATGGGTTGCCCAGATGAACCCCGAAAATTCCGCCAAGGACGACGGGCATTAGTTACTGGTGAGGTTTCTGTTAAACCATAGCCTTGTAATATCTCAACGCTAATAATTTCAAAAAAGTTATCTATGTGCCGAGGCAACGCACCACCACCGCTAATTACGTGTTTAATTTTTCCACCTGTGGCTTCTCGCACTTTAGCGTAAACTAATTTTTCTCCCAGGGCATGAAATGGCAGCAAAACAATTTCTAAGATTTTAGCTGTGAATTTGGCAATAGATGAAGCGTGAGTATGTTCTAAACTTAACCCATTGGCTATTCTTTTCGCTCGAATATATTTGTGACTCATCTCCAGCAAAAAGTTAATTAGTTGTTGTTTTTTCGCTGGTTGTTTACGAAACTGTTTTTGTACTCCTTCGTAAATTGATTCCCATAACCTGGGTACGGCAATCATGTAGTTAGGTTTGAATTTCTCTAAATCTTCTTTAACTGAACGTAAGTTGGTGTAAATTTGTGTACAACCTTGAGAAAGTAAAAAATATTCTCCACTTCGTTCGTAACTGTGCCACGTTGGTAAAATGCTGAGGGCAATATCGCCTTTTTGTGGTTGTACTACTGTTCCTAAAGTTTTGACTTGGTGCAGCAAGTTACCATGAGACAACATTACTCCCTTGGGTTTGCCTGTTGTTCCAGAGGTGTAAATTAAGGTTGCTAATGTGTCGTTGTTTTGCTTAGATAACACCAAAGTGCTGTTTTTACCAATTTCTAGTAATTGCGAAAAGTTGATTACTCTCTGGTTTTCTTCTGGTGCGGCTTCTTCGGTGAGTAATATTACTAATTTAATCGGTAAATCATTCAATTTTGGCTGTAGTTTATTGAGGGTTTTCATATCCTCAACTACTAACACCGTACTGCCACTATTAGCGATAATATAAAGTAGTTCTTCCCTTTCTGCTTGGGCGCTACGCACTGCATTTACAGCCCCAGCAGTCATGATACCTTGATCGGCTATGAACCAACGAGGGCTATTGTCGGCAATTAGGGAAATGCGATCGCCCCCTTGTACTCCTAAAGTTTGCAACCCAGAGGCAAATTGCTGAATTTTTTCTGCTAGTTGCTGATAAGTTATCTTGACTTCTGGTTGGCTATGGGGATTATACAAAGCCACCGTATCACCAAACTTTTTGGCAGCTAAAATCCAAATTTCTGGTAGTGATTTGACATCGGTATAGTCTACCAAAGTCTGTAATGCCCGATATTCTCGTTCGGTAATATTGGATAAGTAATCAGTTTGAGGTTTGGTCATAACAAAAGCTAGAACTATGAATTTATACAGTTTAAATGCAGAATAGTTTATGGCTTCTAAAAATTTAACTGGATCTTGGGTTTATAAATATAAACCTTTATGCTATGATAGGAATATGTATGAATACTATGATCCCGTTTTTATGAAGTTTCATAGATTCTATCACGAGCATCAATTAATAAACAAATAATTCGTATTCACTTCATTACAGTTTCTAATTACGAATTATATTTTCCATGGTAAATACTTATGGGTTTTATGGATATGCTACTGATTACATTTATCAACCTAGTGGTTTGTTTAGCTTCTCCTAAAGTTATATCTATTTTGATCAATAGGAAAAGCAAACCTTTGGATCTATCACCAATAGATTCCAAATCGAAAAAACCAAAGATCACAGTTACGAGTTTCCCCTATTGTACTACTTATTCATTGACTGGTCGCCAATTCTGTAAATTTAGTCCTAATTTTTGCAGCCGATGTTCTGTTAATTGAATCAGCGAATACAGGACTTCAGAAAATAAGTAGGGTTTGATGAAAAAGTCTTTTCATTAGGGCTAGGAGTCAGGAGTCAGGAGTCAGGAGTCAGGAGTCAGGAGGAAGAATTAGAAGCAGAGAAGAACAGTATTCAATCTGGTCAAGTGATAGGTAAATGAACAGTTTCAACGCTTAATTCCTTGCACTTGATTCACCTTTTTCACCTTTTTCACCTTCAAACCCTTGATATATCTCAGTTTTAGCTTTATATGCCTAACGGCACGCTACGCTATCAGCAACCCCTAAGTAGAAGCCCTAGAAGCTGCTGTTGAATATTAACAGATGGCTGAATTTTTGCAAAACAATGATATATTAATTGATGAAATTTAATATTTATTCATAAATTCAATAATTCTTAGTAAAGTTATATAAATATATTATATTCACTTATAAATAACAAAAGAAATTTAAAACTTGATATATGAGCAAAGGGATCAGTTTTGCTTCAAACTAAAGATTAATAACAAAAAGTTTTCGACTGAGGAGATTAAATATGGGATTGAGAGATGGTTTACTTCTGACTTTAGTAAATACCATTGCTTGTTTAGCGGTTCCTAAACTGCTGTCTGTGATTTCTGCCAATGGCCAAAACAAAAATACGGCGACTGTAGCGATCGCCCAACGTTCAGATTCTAATTCCTCTGCTATGTGAAGTCACAGGAGTGCTGAGTTAAAAGGAAGATATAATTCGGCACTCACTTCTGAGAACTGCGCTTTTCCCGTCGCCACATTCCCCGCACCAGACGAATTTCATCAAAACTGTAGCTTTCACCCAAATGTTCACGAATGGGTGTGAGGGCAATATCACCCAGAACTTCTAAAACCTGCCAAATTTTTTGTTGATGTTCTAAAGTTACCAACTGACTTAAATCAATACGTTGATTTTTCTCAATTAAATCTGCTAAATGACGGATAATTGTTGTGGGGCGGATATTGCGTTCTTTGGCAATTTGATCAATACTTAAACCCTGTTGATATAACTGTAATGTAGTTAATTCTGTATCAGAAGGTGAGTTAGAAGAAGGACGAGAATTAACTTTGATATCTGACGGTAAACCTTGTTCTTGACGATAAGCCTGAATTTCTGCTAAAAATATTTCACCATATTGGGCTAATTTATGGCTACCAACACCAGAAAGTTTGCCAAATTCAGTTAAGGTTGTTGGTTGAACTTGGGACATTAATTTGAGAGTAGAATCGTGAAAGATGACGTAAGGTGGGATAGACTGTTCATCAGCTAGTTTTTTACGCAGCGATCGCAATCTGTGGGTGAGAATTTCCACTTCCACACCTTTAGCACTACTTGTTTCTTCCCAGGTAATTTTTTCGGCTACAGGAACCACAATCATCACTTGACGCTGTTTTCGCATCACCTCCCAACTGAGGGCATTAAGTTTTAAAACTGAGTAACCATCGCTAGTTTGTTCTATTAGTCCTTGATGTAATAGCGATCGCCCTAACATTCGCCATTCATCTACAGTTTTATCCTTACCAATACCATAAGTAGAAAGTTCATCATGTCTGTTGAGGGCTATTTTTTGAGTTTTACCCCCTCGCAGCACATCAATAATATGTCCCATGCCAAATCTTTCTTTACATCGTGCCACACAAGATAAAAATTTCATCGCTTCAATGGTCCAATCTTGCACGGGTTTAGGATTACGACAATTATCACAATTTCCACAATTTCCAGGAAATCTTTCCCCAAAATAACCTAACTGAATTGTGCGCCGGCAATCTGTCCCTTCAGCATAATCAATTACTTGGCGTAGCTGTTGTTTAGCAATTAATTGTTCTTGGGCATCTGTTTTTTGGTTAATACTCCATTCAATAGTTTTAATATCACCATAATTGAAAAAAAGTGTACAGCGTGAAGGTTCATCATCTCTCCCAGCCCGTCCTGACTCTTGATAATAACTTTCTAAATTACGAGGTAAATCAGAGTGAATTACAAACCGCACATCGGGTTTATTAATTCCCATGCCAAACGCCACCGTAGCCACCATTACCCGCACATCATCTCGAATAAATCTAGTTTGATTTGTTGAACGTTCTTCATCACTTAATCCGGCATGATAAGGTAAAGCCGCAACTTTATCATTTTGTAATTTAAAAGTTAATTCATCAACTTTTTTACGAGTTAAACAATAGATAATTCCTGAACCTTCATTTTCTCTGACTATTTCTAATATATCAGCGTAAGCCCTTTTACTTTTAGGACGAACTTCATAATAAAGATTTTGGCGATTAAAGCTAGTAATATGAATACTTGGCTGCTTTAATCCTAATTGTTGGATAATATCAGCCCGGACGCGATCTGTAGCGGTGGCAGTGAGGGCAGTGGTGGGTACTTGGGGGTAACGCTTCCGCAAAGATATTAATTGACGGTATTCTGGACGAAAATCATGTCCCCATTCTGAGACACAATGGGCTTCGTCGATGGCAAAATTGGCAATCCCCACCTTTTCTTTAACTACATCTAAAAGCGGGAGAAATCTTTCACTAACCAGACGTTCTGGGGCAACATAGAGTAGTTTAACTTTACCATTCATGATTGCCTCTTCGCGCGATCGCACTTGATAAGCATTCAAACTACTATTCAAAAATGTTGCCGAAATGTTATTATTTCTTAATGCTTCCACCTGGTCTTGCATCAAAGCTATCAACGGAGACACCACCACTGTTAACCCCTGCTTCAACAGTGCAGGTAATTGAAAGCACAGAGATTTACCGCCTCCTGTGGGCATCACCACCATTAAATCACGGTTTTGTAGTGCATCCTCAATAATTTGCCGTTGTCCAGGACGGAATTGATCATAACCAAAGTGATATTTAAGCTTTTTTTCGAGTTCAGGATACTGAAGCATGGTAGATGGCTGTTTCTGTGCTGGTTGCGTGGGTTGTGATCAAGATATTAACCCAAGTTACTAGGTATTAATTTTCGGATATTTTGTAGTCTGTAGTAGCCTGTAGGGTGCGTCAGACAGAATAATTTAGGCTAAAATCAGTAATTTTAAGATTCTGACGCACCTTACTTAACTAAAAAAGCAACTTACGTTATTAGGATTTTAACTTACGAACGCAAATTTAATAACTTGCAATTCTGATTTAACCTGGAATGGTGCGTTACGCTGTCGCTAACACACCCTACTTTTGCACTTTATTTAATTCATATTCCTTACGTTGACGAATAGGGAAAAGGGAATAGTAGCTATAATTATAGACAAAGATCAATAAAAATTCTCAGAATTGTGATTTCCAATTATAGTAAATAACCATGACCCAAGAATTAATAGATTTAAAACAAAGTATATTAGAAGGTCGTTATGATGATGCTTTAGAAATTATTGATGATTTGGAGGAGATGAGTAAACAGGGGACTTTGCGAAAAATAGAATGTTTTTTAGTCAGATTAATTATTCACCTTATTAAAAATCAACTTGAACAGCGTTTAACTAATTCCTGGATTGCTTCTATTTCTGATTCTGTAATTCAAATTGCTAAATTAAATGTTAAAGATCATCAAAAATCCTATTATATTAAATCGGATGAATGGGGAGAATATTTAGCAGAAGCATTAGAAATGGCAATTCGTCCAGCTAGTGCCGAGATTTTTGGAGGTACGTTAAAACCAAGTCAAGTTTCTCAAAGGCTGAATCACAAAGCATTGATTAATTTTGCTGAAAATCTTTTGTTATTAATTTACCAATATCAGCCTAAAGAATTGGCAAACATGATTGATAATCATTTAGCACAATTACCAGGTGGAAAAGATTGGTTTGACTGATTTTATAATGCCCAGATTTAATACTGTTCCAATACTTATCGGTTAAGAGTTTTTGTAGGTTGGGTTAAGCGACAGCGCAACCCAACAAAAGCCCGTAAATGTTGGGTTTCCTAACGTCAACCCAACCTACCTGATTTAATGTTTTTAGCTTAACCGACAAGTATTAAATACTGTTCTTATCTTCTTCTAATTCTTCCTCCTGACTCCTGACTCCTAATCCTACATAATATTCATTGGGTCTACATCTATGGTTAAACTAACCGAAGAGGGACAAAGCGCCCTAATTTCTGTCCATTCTGGTAAATTTGGCAGAACATCAGGAGGAAATTTTAGTAATATTTGCCAGCGATAACGATTAGCTACTCTTAAAATACTCGCTGGTGCGGGTCCTAATATCTCAAATCCTTCTTTAGAACTTAACGCTGTGGCGATGATTTGGGCTGTATTCTGCACTTGAATGGGATCTAAGCTACTCAAACGCAATAAAATTAAGCGTCCATAGGGCGGATAATTTAGGGCTTGACGTTGTTCTAATTCTGCATCACAAAAAGATTGATAATCATGTTTTTGTACGGCTTCAATAACGGGATGTTGTGGGGTGTAAGTTTGGACAATTACTCTCCCTGGTTCTTCTCCTCTCCCTGCACGTCCCGCTACTTGAGTTAATGTTTGAAAGGCTCGTTCACTAGCGCGATAATCAGATAAATGTAGTAATCCATCAGCAGCGATAACACCTACTAGGGTAACTTGAGGTAAATCTAAACCTTTAGTAAGCATTTGTGTTCCTACTAATAAATCTGCTTCACCATTAGTAAATTGAGTGAGAAGATTACGATGTGCGCCTTTGTTGCGGGTCGTATCGCTATCAAAACGAATTAAACGTAAGTTAGGAAATTGGCGATTTAATTCTTGGGCTACTCTTTGCGTTCCACTACCAAAAAATTTTAAATAGGGAGAACTACATTCGGGACAATGGGGCGGGTGCGATCGCACATAATTACAGTAATGACATCGCAATAATTGACTAGCCCCTTCTTCTGTGTGGTGATAAGCCAAAGAAACGTCACAGTTAGGACATTCCAGGACAAAACCACAACTCCGACAAGAAACAAAGGTACTATGTCCCCGTCGATGAATAAATAAAATTCCCTGTCGTTTACTTTCTTGTAATTCTTTTAGTGCGTCTTGTAAATTTCTACTAAAGATAGACCGATTTCCCTCTTGCAACTCTTGACGCATATCTACTATTTCTACCGGCGGCAGAGGACGAGAGTTAATTCGTTCAGGCAAACTTAAATAAATTGCTGTATTAGCATTGTTAAAAGTTACATCTTGTCCCCCCTCATCGCTTGCGGGGAGGGGGCTAGGGGGTGGGGTGATGGGATTACCGACACTAATCCAACTTTCTAAAGCGGGGGTAGCAGAACCTAAAATGAGGGGACAATGTTCTAATTCTGACCGCCATTGGGCGACTGTACGGGCGTGATAGGTGGGAATGGGGGAATCTTGTTTAAAACTACCGTCGTGTTCTTCATCTAAGATAATCATGCCCAAATTAGGTAAGGGGGCAAAAATGGCGCTGCGTGTACCAATTACCACTTGGGGATCGCCTGTGAGCATTTGTCGCCATGTGTCGTAACGTTCACCGTCGGAGAGGGCGCTGTGATAGACGTTAACTTTATTCCCAAATCGAGCGCGAAATCTGTCTGTGAGTTGGGGTGTGAGTCCAATTTCTGGGACTAGAACTAAAGCAGATTTACCTTGATGCAATATGGGAGCGATCGCTTGTAAGTATATCTCTGTTTTTCCCGAACCTGTCACCCCATGCAACAAAATTTGTACAAATCCATTCAGGGAATTAATTGTTTCTAAAGCATTGGTTTGGGCTGATGTTAAAGATTTATCTTGATCCCCAACTAACACTACTCCCTTTTCTGCTCTTAATACTTCCCTTTCCTCAACTATAATGTAGCCTTTTTTTACTAAAGTGTTGACAACTGAGGTGCTAGTGCTGCAAGTTTGTAACAATTCACTGTGCCATAATTCTCCACCATTGCGCCGTAAAACCTCAATAATTTCTCTTTGACGTAGTGTTAAATCCCGATCTATTTGTTCTATTAATATGACTGCTTTTTGTAACTTAGGTTTTGTTAGTCTTGGTGGTTCTAAGTAACTTTCTGCTAATCCTAACCTTAATAATTCACGTATTCCCCTATAGGCGGATTTTATTTTTTGTTGGATGTAGTGATAACTATAATGTCCTGCTGCTTGTTCTTGCAAAAGTTCCAGAATTTGCTGTGCTGTTGGAGAAAGGAAAGTTGAAGGGTTATTATATGTAAATAAGGGTTGAGTTTCTGGCTTTTTTTTTCCTAATTCAGTCAAGCGGAGACGACGTTGCGATCGCCCTAACAAACCTGGTGGTAAAGCAATGCGGATCACCTGAATTAACGGCGTATAGTAATAAGCAGCAACACGATTGAGTAATTCCCAATATGCCTTTGGAAAGAATCCTCTACTCACTACATCTTCCACTTCCCGGATTTTTTCTGGTGCTAAATCTGTTTGATTTAGTAACCGAATAGCAATTCCCCCCAACTGCTGAGAACCGAAGGGAACACTTAAAATATCGCCCGGTTTAATTTCTAACTGGGGTGGTAAACTATAGGTAAATAAGTCTAAATTTCCCGGACAATCTACCAATACTTCAATCCACCGATATCCAGTTGTTTTTGACTGATAAGACTCGCCCGGTTCAGCTACCGCCAGTGAAGATAATTTTACGTCGCTAATGTACATGATTTCTACTTTCTAGACCGATAATTTACTTTTTTACCTGGACAAAATTGCCTAATTTGATTAACCATCACCTATTAGTTTTATCCAGATAAACTGTATTGTGCCATACTGTTATTAGTGATCATATTTGAGCAGAGAATAGAGTTACAAGGTGTTTGATTTTTATAATCACCTGTGTTTTGATTTACCTAGCATCCTGATTATGTAATTTACTAGACAAATCAATTTATCTTGTACGTTACATAAATGTTTAATATCAAGTATACAAATAATGTTATCCTGAATATTAATCAATCAGTTTCTTGAACTACTAAATCAGGACTATGGATTTTCCACCTATTGATAGATATTCAAGACTTTTTGTATATGGGATGCTTTACACAGTCAAGAATATCCGGATTTTCAGCTATCATTCTCGTAATTTGTATCATTTAGTAAGGCTTTTTTCAGGGATGCTTAACTGTCGTAACATAATGTTGATTTATTCAATCATTCCCATCCCTTAAACTTGTATAAAATTCAGGAAAGTACATAAAAATTTAAGATATAAGGTTATTTGCCTGCGACTTTTATATTTGTTAAGGTTGAGAATGTTTGAGGGGGGTTTGACATATTTGCTAATTCAGAAAAAGATTATAAATATGTCTACTGGTAGTCTGAGAAGATAGTTTTTGGGTACAAATAACATTATTCATTATAGGTTATATATTGATGTAACCAAGTAATGACAGACAGATACAGGTATTCATTCCTGAGCAGGAAATATGGAAAGACCGTATTTGACTACCTTTACAAGTGTATGGTTTGGGTAATCTACTAAGCCTCAAAGGAGCAGCTATCACTAAATTATGTACCAAACAAAGCAACAATCCCTAAAGGAAACTATGAATATTGCTGAATTGGGAACAATGGAAATACTGGATAATGCTGCGGAGCAAGAAGAACCGTCAATTGATAGTTTAGACCCAGTAATATTTGAAGACTCCTCTGTTGTCGAAAATTTGGAGTCAGAGGAACGGGACGGGGATGACATGGCGGCGGCACGGCCTTCGGGATATAATAAAACCGAACATGACGATGCTGTTGGCGCATTTTTTAAGGAAATGGCTCGTTATCCTCTACTCAAGCCAGATGAAGAGGTAGAGTTAGCTAGACGAGTAAGGTTTCTCGAAGAAGTTAAGGATTTGCAGGAGTCCTTAAACACAGAACTGGGACAGATAACTAGCAAAGCTCAAGTTGCGTCCCGGCTAGAAATGACAGAGAAGCAGCTAGAAAGTCGATTGTATCAAGGTCGGGTAGCGAAACGGAAAATGATTCGCTCTAACCTGAGATTAGTGGTATCCATAGCGAAGCGATATTTAAATCGGGGAGTACCTTTTCTGGATTTGATTCAGGAAGGAGCAATGGGCTTAAATCGTGCGACAGAGAAGTTTGATCCAGATAAAGGATATAAGTTCTCAACCTATGCTTATTGGTGGATTAGACAGGCTATAACGAGAGCGATCGCTAATGATGCCAGAACCATCCGTTTACCGATCCATATTGTTGAAAAACTTAATAAACTCAAAAAAGCCCAACGAGAACTCAAGCAAAAACTCGCTCGCAACCCCTCGGAAGCAGAAATGGCCGAAGCATTGGAAATAACTGTCCAGCAACTACGCCAACTGCAACAACTTCGTCGTCAAGCACTTTCTCTCAATCATCGTGTCGGTAAAGAAGAAGACACAGAACTAATGGATTTGCTAGAGGACGAAGACAACCAATCTCCAGAAGCAAAAATGAACGAAAACATGATGCGTCAAGAGATTTGGGAAGTTTTAGGTGACGTACTCACCCCAAGGGAAAAAGATGTAATTTCCCTCCGTTACGGACTAACAACCAGCGAACCTTGCACCTTAGAAGAAGTCGGGAATATGTTCAACCTTTCCCGTGAACGAGTACGTCAAATTCAAAGTAAAGCTATGCGAAAATTACGTCGTCCCCACATAGCCAAGCGTTTAAAAGGATGGTTAATCTAAATCATTAATCAATATTACTCCCCGTTCGCCGTGTAACGGGGATCATCACCTCAAAAGAGGATTTTTTTTATTCTCTCTGCGTCTTCTGCGTCCTCTGCGGTTAGTTAAAAACAGCTAACTTTGATCTAGCGGTTATCGGTCAGATGCAATACAATCAAAGACGGTGAACCTGCGATTTACTGACTGTATACCAAAAAATACAAACTAATGACTTCTAACACTAACTTAATTATTCGTTTTGCCGAACCCAGTGATTCTCAAACACTATTTAAATTAATTCAAGGATTGGCAGAATATGAAAAATTAAGCCACACTGTTACAGGTAATGTTGAATTATTGCATGAACATTTATTTGGTTCAAGAAAATACATAGAAGCAATAATAGCAGAATTTGAAGGTAAAGCTGTGGGCTTTGCTTTATATTTCTACAATTATTCAACTTATCTAACCAAGCCAGGAATCTTTTTAGAAGATATCTTTGTTTTACCAGCAAATCGTTATCAAGGTATTGGTAAGGCACTTTTAATTAAAATAGCTCAAACTGCTCTAGAAAATGATTGTGGACGCTTAGAGTGGAACGTTTTAGACTGGAATATTTCAGCCCAAGAATTTTATCGTAGTATGGGAGCATATATAGTAGAAGATCGTCGGCTTTGTCGTGTAAACGAAGAAAACTTAATTAAATTAGCTACGGTGAATTGCATAAAATAAAACTAAAAGAACCTCTTAATTTCCCTGTTACAATTCCTCATAAATATGATAGTAACTTTCCTTCATTCCTAGAGCTTTGTAAGTTTTTTGAGCGACAGTATTTTCCTGTTCAACGTAAAGTCTAAATCCGCATACTTTTAATTGATTTTGCTCACTTTCAGCCTTCTGTTTTACAAACTCATAGAGACTACGATAAATTCCTTGACGACGAAATTCTGGACGGATATAGACACTTTGTATCCACCAGTATAAACCATTACGCCAATCACTCCATTCAGTGGTAATCATCAGAGAACCGACGACTTGATCATTTTTTTCTGCTAAAAGATAAAATCCTAAATTCGGATTTTTAAGAAGTGTCTCCACACCCGCAGTTACTACATCTATTAGTAGTTTTCTTCCTTCGGTTTCATCTGCTAATGCACGATTGAACTCAACCAAAACTTCTAAATCATTCAGTTCAGCAGTACGAATTAACAACTGATTCATCATTTATGTTGTCTCAGGGGGTAAGGTAAAGTATAAATATTTCCATTTAATGCCGTACTTGTCGTAATGCCTTAAAGAAGTGCGATCGCCATATTTTTGGTAATATAGATAAAGCTAAACCAGTCCAAGCTTTCGCAGCAGAAAAAGACTTACCAGCTAAAACCAATTTTCTCCCCTCTGCGGTTTCTCCCTTTTCAATTAACCGTAAACCCAACAATAGTTTTGATTCTGCTAAACGACGTTTTCTAATTTCTTCTAACTTGTCTGAATCAAATTTATAAGTTTCTAAATATTCTATTTTACCATATAAATAAGGTATAGCTCGATCTATCCCCTGTTGTTCTGCATGAACCCGATACTCCATTAATAATTCTGGCAAATAATAACCTCTTTTACCAGCTAAAGCCAAGCGCACAAATAAATCATTATCCTCACAATTTTGCCAATTAGCTCTCATAAAGCCTAATTCTTGCAAAGTTTGACGACGAAATAATGTTGCACCAATTTGAAAACTTTGCTGAACAAAAACAACTTCTAATAAGTTATTTACTACACCTGCTGATAAATTTTCTCTTCCCCAACGTCGAGAATTTTCTTTAGTCTTTTCTAGATCACGGTGATTATTAATATCAATAATCCAATGGTCTGTACCCACAAAATCAATACTATGGTCTTGATCTAGTATAGCCGCAGTCTGTGATAAAAAATCAGGCAACAAGCGATCGTCGTCATCAAACTTAATAAAATAATCCCCACTAGCTGCATCAAACCCAGAACGCATATTATTACTTTTACCAATATTTTGTGGATGACGAATATATTTAATTCGTGTATCTGTGTAGTTTGCCATTAATTCAGCCGTACCATCACTAGAACCGTCATCACAAACAATTAGTTCAAAATCTTCCTCAGATTGCTTTAGTACACTTTCAATGGCTTCAGGTAGTAGTTGGAAGCGATTAAAAGTAGGAATACATATACTGATTTTAACCACTAGATTATATACTTAATAAATAATTAACATCATCATTTATATTATATAATTTAAATTCATCACGGATGGACTTATTTACCCATCTAGCATCAAATAAAGCCTTAAATTTTAAAAGTCTGATTTTCAAATTAATCGGTCTATTTTGATCTTCAACACCGTAAAACTGATTGTCTTGATGACGGGTATTATAAATAGCACCTGCAAAAGGTAGAGGTTCTAAAATATGTCCTTTCTTAGCTAGAGTATCTCCAATCTCCCGATGACGATAATGATTAAATAAGCATTCTGTATATTCATCCATTGTGATATCATCTATAATTTCTGGCACATCATATAAGTCATATCTGATAATATTGCTAGTTCCACAATATCTATCAAAACCTTTTCTCATAATGCGAATTAGTTTACTTCCCTCAGCATAGATATAACCTTTTTTTATTAACCATCCATTTGCTTGATAATGACGATCAACAAATTCTGCTAGATATTTACTTACACAATCATCAGCATCAACACACATAATATGTGATGGTTTGATCTGTTTAGCATAATCTAATCCTGTAATCAGTTTACGGGTTCTATCTAAATTCTTATTTTTCCAATCTGGAATGGGTACACCAAAATCCTTTTCAATGTATATGATATTAGGATGGTTAAATTCTATTTTTGGTTTTTCACTACAAACAACTATAGCTCTAAAGTTATTTGAAGTTTGGTTGCAAATTGATTTTACACTTCTTTCAAATAATTTAGATACACGTTCCCATGATTTGCTAATACCTGGACTTTTGAGGGGTACTACGAAAACTAGCATTTAGTTATCTCCTTTTTAATACTTGTATATTCTCAACAGAAGTTATTAGTACGATATTTTTAAGAATTCTCCTAATTCCTACAACTCTACATAAATTTTAGTTTGACTTTTTTTACAATTTTGTCTAGAAATTCATTTGTTTTTGTGAGCAGATTAGGTGGTTGGAGTTGTTGTGGTTTTTTATCTGGCTCTTTTAGAAAACGATAATGCAAAAATTCATGTTTATAACGAATATTTGCATCTCGTCCTAAGCATAGTTTAGCAAAGTCGCTAGAAGAATAATTCATGTAGTGAATTCGATGAATTGGTTTTAATCCTTCTTCATTATAAAGAACATTATTAATATTTACGAAAGGATCTGCATCGGCACAATTTCCAGTTCGTTCTTGTCCTTTATTACTCCTAGTAAAGTTAAATATTTTCAGGTTTCCTGGGAAGGTCATGTAACTGAATAAACCAGAACTAGACCACCAAGATTTGCTGCGAACCCATTCTACTTCTCCTCGCTCGATAGCTCGTTTTTTAAACTCCTCTAATTGGTTAGCACTGAATAAAGATTTTTTTGAGCCAAAGAAACTATCACAGTGCAATTTAGGACGAATTTCATCTTCTGTTAGTCCAGTTATTTCTTCAATTATTGACAAATCTAGTTCTGTTAATTCTCGGGGCTTTTTATGTTCCCAATCATTAAAAACTAAATCGTACTCATCGAGTTTTTCAAATATATCATCTAGGGGTTTCATTGCTAGACTATCGGCATCAAAAAAGACAAATTTATCAAATTCTCCGTCGAAAGCAGCAAATTTTCTATGAACAAAGCCTTGATACCAAGCAGGACGAGATAGTTTTGAATCTCTAGCCCTCGAATGAGCCTCCCAAAACTGATTTACAAAATTGTCCCAAGTTTTAATGGCACTTTTATTTTCAAATAGAGTAACATTTTTTCTAGTGATTATTTCCTGCTTAACTTTTTCTAAGCGATTGTCATAGGGAATTATACAAACAGGAATATCTGTACTAACATTAACTTCGATGCTATTGAGTAAAGCTACTAATTGATCATAAACAACATCATTAGCCAGGGTATAAATTCCAAAAGATTTCATGTTAATAATTCCTTAATTTCAAGGAGAGTTTAAATTTATTTGAGTATCTAAGTTAACCTAATGCTATCATAACGGAAGATTAAAAATTTTTTGGCTACAGTAAAATTTATATCATTGTTTGACGGAGTTTAATTTCCAGATGGCAGATTTTCTTAATATCTTAATGCTATCTTCCACCTTTCCCTATCCACCAAGCAGGGGAGGGACGCAAGTGAGGACGTTTAATTTACTCAAATATCTGAGTCAACATCATAATATCATTTTGGTAACTTTGCGCGATCGCTCTGTCACTGATTTACAAATATCCGAACTATGCAATTATGTCAATCATCTCATAGTCTTTGCTCGTCTGGTTAATTCAGTCAATAATACAGGTTTTCGCTTCCGGGAACACCCCCAAGTCTGTAGTCTGTAGGGTGCGTCAGATATCAAAAATCTGTTTATTTACCAGGGCTATGTAGTATGACGCACCTAATTAATCAGGACTTACGCAAGTAGTCTGTAGGGTGCGTCAGATATCAAAAATCTGTTTATTTACTAGGGTTGTGTAGTCTGACGCACCTGATCAATAGACATCTGGTGAAAATTAAATATGCGTTTTTTAGAACCCTTGTAGAGACGAGAATCCCTACCCATGGAACGTCTCTACATTCCTTTCTGGAGATGTCTAATCAGGACTTACGCAAGAGTTTTAGATTGCTAAGTCAGCCTCGCAATGACCAAAATACGTTAATTTTGCGTAAGTCCTATCAATGTGCGAGTTGGGTATTTTTAGTGAAAATTAGGATTGTGTCGGATCAAATTCATAAACTCCTCACGGGTGCGTGCATCTTCTGAAAATACACCACGCATGGCACTGGTAACAGTCCAAGAACCGGGTTTTTGGACACCGCGCATTACCATACACATATGAGTCGCTTCCAACACTACTGCAACCCCTTTGGGTTTTAGTAAACCTTGCAGTGCATCAGCAATTTGTAAAGTCAGACGTTCTTGCACTTGTAAACGTCTTGCATACATTTCACAAATGCGGGCAATTTTTGATAAACCAATAACTTTGCCATTAGGAATATATGCTACATGAGCGCGGCCAATAACTGGCAAAATATGATGTTCACAGGAACTGAAAATATCAATATCCCGGATTAATACCATTTCATTAGCATCTTCTGTAAAAACTGCTCCATTTAGCAGTTCATCCAATGATTCATGATATCCCTTAGTCAGAAATTGCAAGGCTTTGACAACTCTTTTAGGAGTGTCTTTTAACCCTTCTCTATCAGGATTTTCTCCTAGTCCAATCAGCAAAGTTCTGACAGCGTGCATCATTTCTGCTTCTGTTACCGTTGGTTGTTGCTGAGTAGATAAAGATGAGACAACTTGAGCAGCAGAATTTAGATCGGGACGAATCGATAAAGTCATTTTCTTTGTTTGATGAAGATAGATTATGTTCCAATACCTATCGGTTAAGCGACAGCGCAACCCAACAAAAGCCTGTAAATGTTGGGTTTCCTAACGTCAACCCAACCTACCTGATTTAATGTTTTTAGCTTAACTGACAAATATTGGATTATGTTCTGGTAACTATTAACTAAATTTGGCGATTATTTCACACTTCTTGATCATAGCAAACATTTGTTAAGTTTTGTATGAATTTCACTAGCATCTAATTTTCTACCAATAAAAACTATCTGATTTTTAGGTAAGCTAATCCATTCATCGGCCTGTAAGTTGTAGCGGGGTCCACTTAGTTGAAAGATATGGCGTAATTCACTATCACTAAACCATAAAATACCTTTAGCTCGAAATATATTTTGTGGCATTTCTTCTATGAGAAAGTTCTCAAATTTATTCACATCAAATGGTCTATCTGATTGAAAAGAGATTGAGATAAAACCATCATTTTCTAAATGATGAGAGTGATGTTCGTGGTGATGATGATGGTGGTCATGATTGTGAGTATCTTCTACATTTTTAGAAATGTACTTATCTTTTGGTGTTAAAGCTACATCTAAAATTAATGGTAAAGCAACTTGGCCATATTGAGTATGTAAAATTCTCGCTCCCTGTTTCACATCACGGATGAAATTTTCTACTTCTTCCAGTTTTCGTTGGTTAACAAGATCGGTCTTATTCAGAAGAATAATATCTCCATAGGTAATCTGTTGTAAAGCTGCTTGACTCTGAAAATGTTCTTGATCAAATGTCTCTGCATCTACTACTGTGAGTATGGAATCTAAGTTTGTTAAATCTCTCAGTTCTGTCCCTAAAAAAGTTAAGATAATTGGTAAAGGATCAGCGACTCCGGTGGTTTCTATGACTAAATAATCTATCCGTTCTTCTCGTTCTAAAACTCTATACACTGCATCAACTAAACCGTCATTAATGGTGCAACATATACAACCATTGCTGAGTTCTAACATATCTTGGTCTACAGAAACTAGCAATTGGCTATCAATATTAATATCACCAAATTCATTAACGAGGACAGCAACTTTTAAATCTTGTTTATTTTGCAAAATTTGATTTAAAAGTGTGGTTTTGCCACTACCTAAAAATCCGGTAATGATAGTAACAGGCATTCCTTGTTTGGGAATATCAATATTTACGTTTGATGTTGGTACGGTTAGAGTTTTCATCTTGAAATATCGTAATCAAACCAGAATGAGAATCGTTATCAGGATAACACACAAATATCTAAATGTTAATGATTTTGGAGTTTATTTTGGGAAAAATGTTTTGCAGTGCTTAGAGGTTGTTTTAAAACTTTTTCGTGTAGGATATGACACCCGCAGATCCTCCTTTTTTTGGTGATTGGGAAAAATAAAATTGATTACTCAATCACCTATGACTTGAGTTACATCAACATCAAAGCTACTTCCTTGGCAAAGTAAGTTAAAATTAAATCAGCACCAGCCCGTTTGATACTGGTTAAAGTTTCTAAAATTACCTTTTTCTCATCAATCCAACCCATCTGGGCTGCGGCTTTAATCATTGCGTACTCACCGCTAACGTTGTATGCTGCAACTGGTAAGTTAGTATTGATTTTGACTTGATGAATAATATCAAGATAAGCTAGGGCAGGTTTAACCATGACGATATCTGCACCTTCAGCAATATCTAATTCGACTTCTTTTAAAGCTTCTTTGCTATTAGCAGCATCCATTTGATAGGTTTTTTTGTCGCCAAATTTGGGGGCTGAATCTAAGGCATCGCGGAATGGTCCATAATAGGCTGAAGCGTATTTGGCGGAGTATGCTAAAATACCAACATTGATATAACCTTGGGTATCTAAGGCTTTACGAATTGCCCCGATTCTACCATCCATCATGTCAGAAGGGGCAACAAAATCAGCACCGGCTTCCGCTTGGGAAAGTGCCATTTTGACTAATACTTCTACGGTGGGGTCATTCAAAATAATCCCGTTTTCATCTACTAAACCATCATGTCCATGGGTGGTGAAGGGATCAAGGGCTACATCGGTAATAACGGTGATTTCGGGAACGGCTTTTTTAATGGCTTTGACGGTTTCTTGTACTAAGCCTTCTGGGTTGTAGCTTTCTGTACCTGTGTCGTCTTTTTGATCTTCTGGGATGACGGGGAAAATTGCGATCGCATTGATTCCCAATTGTGACACTTCCGCAATTTCTCTGAGGAGTAAATCTAGCGAAAAACGATAACATCCAGGCATGGACGCAATTTCTACTTTTTGTCCTTCTCCTTCGGTGACAAACATCGGATAGATCAGGTCATCTACAGTTAAAATCGTTTCCCGTACCATCTTCCGCAATGTTGCAGTCCGACGTAGACGACGGGGACGTTGGAAGGGTTTTAGCGGTTGATCAGCAGTTGGATTTATAGGTGACATGGGACTTTATAAAAATGATAATCATTATTATAAGGCTGATCAGGTTTATTTTCTACCAAGGTGCGATCGCTTTATGATGGGGGATGAGATCAATATTTGACGGAGTTTGATTTCCAGATGGCAAATTTTCTCAATATCCTCATGCTATCTTCCACCTTTCCCTATCCACCAAGCAGGGGAGGGACGCAAGTGAGGACGTTTAATTTACTTAAATATTTGAGTCAATATCATCATATTACTCTGGTAACTTTGCGCGATCGCTCTGTCACTGATTCAGAGATATCCGAATTACGCAATTATGTCAATCATCTCGTAGTCTTTGATCGTCCGGTCAATTCAGCCAATAATACGGGTTTTTGGCAAAAAATCCAGCGTTTTCAAAGGTTTTTGCGTCAGGGAACGCCCCCAAGTGTATTATCTCAATATTCCCCAGAAATGCAGCAATGGATTAACGAGTTTGTAGAAGCTGGTAAATGTGATGTTATTACCTGTGAACATAGTGTGAATGAAATTTATGTTCAGAGTCATTTTCAGACACAGATCAAAACTATAGTTAATGTTCATAGTTCGGTTTATGGTACTTGTCGAAATCAGTTGATGACAGGTACAGCAGAAAAGAAATGGCGCGATCGCTTAAATTTGCCGTTATTATATCAGTATGAAAAAAAATATTGTGCCAAGTTTTCAGATATTGTGGTCACAACCCAGGAAGATCAACAACAACTGCAACAATTTAACCCAAAAGCGAAAATAGCAGTTATTCCCAATGGTGTGGATTTAACCACCTTTCCCTTGCGTTCTAGCGATCCTGGAGGACACAGAATAATTTTTATTGGTGCGATGGATAACCTTCCTAACATTGATGCAGTCTGCTTTTTTAGCAGTGAAATTTTACCAGCAATTCAAGAAATTTATCCTGATACAACTTTTGAAATAGTCGGTTCTCATCCTACACCAGAAGTTTTAGCATTGCAACAAAAACCGGGAATTAATGTAACTGGACGTGTACCGGAAATGGCTACATATCTGCACAAAGCGACAGTTTGCGTGATCCCCATGCGGACAGGATTCGGGATTAAAAATAAAACCCTAGAGGCCATGGCCTGTGGTGTACCGATAGTAGGGAGCGATCGCGCTTTAGAAGGACTAGCTGTAGACACTCAAATAACCCCACTTCGCGCCCTTAGAGCCAACCAACCATCAGAATATATTACCGCAATTTGTCAACTATTTGACCAGCCAGAACTACGATTTCAACTCTCTCATCATGGTAGACAGATGGTAGAAACTGAGTTTACTTGGGAGATTGCTGGTGAAAATTATCAACAAATCTGTCTTGGTCAGAATTATTGAATAAGGTTGAAAAATGAGTTATAATTTACCACATTTATATCAATAAATAGTTAAATGGAGTAAACAAGTGTTAGAAAAATCATTTTTTTATCAAGAAATTTTGCAAAAAGGTAGAGAAGAAGGACAGAGAAAAGAAAGGCTATTAGGAATTGAATTAGCTTTAGATGTCAAATTTGGGAATGATGGTTTACAGTTGATGTCTGAAATTTCTGAAATTTTTGATTTAACTCAGTTGAGGGATATTCAAAAATACATTTTGACTGTAAATAGTTTGAATAAATTGCAGGATATTCTTCAAAATATTAATAACCTTGAAGATTATGTAATTTAACATTGTAATTTTAAATTTCTTACGCACCCATTCCTGAATATCTCTTTAATCCTGCACGCCAGAGAAATCTATTCAGAGCATAACATACCACAATCCAGCCGACAATTGATAAAAAGCCTCTGGTTAAATCTACAGGTAAACCTACCAAAATTCTTGCTGGAAAATCAATCATGTAGGGAAAAGGTGTGAATAAGACTATGTTTCGTACATTTTCCGGGAAAACGTCTAAAGGTGCTATCATTCCAGATAGGAATAAATAGAATAGAAACCAAAAATTTTCAATAGCGATCGCTCTTTCTGTCCAAAATGCGAACATAGCAAAGGTATACTGAATTGCGAACCGTAAAATAAAAGCGAGAATTGCGGCTAAAGAGAATAAAATCAAATTAGTTAAACTTGGTAACCATAAAGCCTGGGGATAAAGGACAAAGAATAATATTATTAACATAATCACAAAAGGCATTCTAGCAAATCGTTCACCAACATGATTAGCTAAATGATGCCATCCAGGATCTAATGGTTGTAATAATCGCGGTGAAAGTTTCCCTTCGACTACTTCTTTTTCAAACTCATAAATTACCCACACTACGGTCATTTGTCTGACTAAAAATACAGCAAAAAAGTAACGAGCAAAATCCATAGGTGCGAACCCAAATTGTCCCCCTTGTGCTGCTTGAATCCATACTCCCATGAGGATAATTGGTAATGAACCAGACAAAACCCACAATATTAATTCTGACCGATACTCGACCATATAAGCATAATAAACTGATAGCAAAGTCAAAGCTTTTTTAATCATCTGTTTAATATTTTTCACCTTGTATATTATTAATTATAGTCCCCTTTAGAAAATCCATCTTCCCCCTTCTTCCTTCGCGTTCTTCGCGTCTTTGCGGTTTATTAGAAAGAATTGTACTAGATATTTTAATCCCCTTGCGGGGAATTATTGGGTCGAAACTTGCCGAAGAAAATTGGAAATATTATTTGGGTGAAAAGTTTCAATCCCCTTGCGGGGAATTATTGGGTCGAAACACAGAGATTGAAACTGCTAGGGAGTTCGCTACTACTGCTAAGTTTCAATCCCCTTGCGGGGAATTATTGGGTCGAAACATGGTTTTTGAGAATGATGGGTGGAAGGATTCGGTAACGTTTCAATCCCCTTGCGGGGAATTATTGGGTCGAAACCGGTTTCTTCCTACTTAATTTATGGGAAATAAAATGTTTCAATACCCTTGCGGGGAATTATTGGGTTGAAACTCCGCCGTCTGAAACATAGTATAGGAGGGGAATCTAAAGACAGTTTTGGCGGGACTCAATTAAAACCTTATTTCAGACATCGAGTGAACCACCAATTGAAACTTATGAAACGCTGAAAGTATTTAATTATCAAGGTTCTGGGCATTTGGCGGGAGGTTTTTGACCAAGCTTTTCCCTGCCAAAAATCAAACTCATGAGTAAATATTATAACGATTCTTTATCCTTGTCTAGGTACATTTGAACTATAAAGGATATTTTTTCACATTAAAAAAAATCAGCAATCTTGGGTTAAACAAAACCAGCTTGAAAAACCCTACCAATAACCTCTTCCACAGGTGGTTCAGTTACCGTTAAATCAAGAACCTCCAAATCGGCTAAAATTTGGGACACCGTTCGAGTCAGTGCTTCCCTTTCGACAATAAACCGCACCGCACGACCTTCTAAACTTTGCAAATCACCATAACTCATCAACTTTTCTCTAGTTAAAGGTTCAGCTAACTCAACATAAATTTCTCGATAGGGAGCAAAACGTTCTAAAAGTTGATCTAAACCACCATCATACATTAACTTTCCTTGATAAATTAATAATACACGTTCACACAAAGCAGTAATATCTGCCATGTAATGACTCGTTAATAAAATTGTCGCTTGATAAAGTTGATTATATTCCCGTAAAAAATCGCGCACAGCCACCTGAGCATTTACATCTAATCCTAAAGTTGGTTCATCTAAAAACAAAACCTGCGGACGGTGTAAAAGCGCTGCTAACAATTCAGCCTTCATTCGTTCACCCAAAGACAACTTTCTTACTGGTTGAGTCAGCTTATTTTCTAAACCCAACATCTCTGTTAACTCTCCCACACGACGATGAAATTCTTGATCAGAAATGTTGTAAACTGCGGCGTTAATTTTCAGAGAATCCATTGCCGGTAAATCCCAAATTAACTGCTGTTTTTGTCCCATTACTAAAGTGATTTTATGTAAAAATGCTTCCTGACGATTAAAGGGAACAGATCCCGCAACCTTAACCATTCCACTAGAAGGATGAATTAATCCTGTGAGCATTTTTAAAGTAGTGGTTTTACCTGCACCATTTGGACCCAAGAAACCTACAACTTCACCAGGTGCAATTTCAAAGGAAACATTTTCAACAGCTTTAATTGGTCGATATTTGCGATTAAAAAAGTGGTTAATTGTCCCAGCAATACCCGGTTCTTTAATTGCTACTGGATAATATTTACTCAGGTTTTCAGCGATGATAATCGGCATAAAATTTAAAGGATAAAAAAATTAAATCATTAAAACCGCAATTTATACTTTTATTATAATAGAATTATGGTGTTGTGGAAAACTTAAACTATAAAAGTAAATTAATAAATCTCAAAGAATCTGGAGGAATTAACAATGAGTATCTGGGAATTACTCAAACAAAAGCGAGAAAAAATTTTACAAATTGCTGCTGAACATGGCGCATCAAATATACGCATATTTGGATCAGTGGTACGAGGTGAAGCAAATGCTGATAGTGATATAGATTTTTTAGTGGAAATGGAATCAGGGAGAAGTCTTTTAGATCGGATAGCACTCATTCAAGACTTAGAAGATTTTTTAGAGAGGAAAGTAGACGTAGTTACTATTAAGGGATTACGGGATAATTGGCGTGATAGAATTTTGGGTGAGGCGATTTCATTGTGACAGATGATCTTGTGTTCATAAAGGATATTCTAGAACGCATTCAGCGAATTGAAGCTTACACTAAAGATGGAAAAGAAGAGTTTTTTCAATCACTTTTGATTCAGGATGGAGTAATTCGTTCTTTTGAAGTCATTGGAGAAGCAGTTAAGCTGCTTTCTATGGAATTAAGACAGAATTATTCAGAAATTCCTTGGCGACGAATTGCAGGTTTTCGGGATGTATTAATTCATGATTATATGGGAATAGACTTAGTTGAAGTGTGGAATGTAGTTGAGCTAAACTTACCCAATCTCAAGGAAAAACTTTTAGCAATTTTGCAGGAACTAGAAAATGAAACTTGAAGTTTCTTTTCTTCAGATTGAATGTTTAAGAAAAAGCTTTATGAAAAAGATTTTCAACTTTATTTCCTACTATAACAATTTATCTTAAACGCCCCGATCGCAATATACTAATAATTAACCATAAACCCAATAAACTCGCAGCAGCAAAGAGAACGCTACTCAAAA
Organism: Cronbergia sp. UHCC 0137; assembly: GCF_034932285.1. NCBI lineage: Bacteria > Bacillati > Cyanobacteriota > Cyanophyceae > Nostocales > Nostocaceae > Cronbergia > Cronbergia sp. UHCC 0137. The sequence goes on along the minus strand of NZ_JAYGHC010000009.1, from coordinate 31,077 downwards.
ATGATAACTGGGATGTCTGGGCATTAGTTGTAATAATAGCTGCTCCCATAATCAGTGAACCTACTAGAATATTAAAAGAGAGACGATTGGCTGCATCGTCCATTGTGCGGCGTACACCATCTAATCCTTGTAATGATAAATTCCATTGTAAAGTCTCTGAAGTTACACGATCTAATAAAAGCTCAATTTGGCGAGGAGATTGTAAAGATAGACTTTTGATATCTAGGGCTGTGCGTAAGAGCGATAGCTCCGCTCGCCGAAGGCATCGCACTGGATTCTCTCCCAACAATTGACGACGAATTAAATCACTAATTAATGGCTTAATTTCATCAAATAAATTTATCTCTGGATTAAAAGTACGCGCCACTCCTTCTAAATTTGCTAAGGTTTTAGTATATAAACCCATATTACTAGGTAAACGGATTTTATTATTCCGAGCAACTTGTAAAATTTCATAAAATACCTGACTGAAATTAATATCAGCTAGACTCACATTATAATATTTTCTCAACATCCGGTCATAGTCATTTTCTAACCGAGCTAAAATTACTGGTTGTGCTGTTAGTTGACTGTTAAGAGTTCCCTTTTACTTTTTTTCAAAATAGAGGCTCAAAACTGTTGATGGAATTAACTGTCACAGAATATAATTAATAATACAGTTATAATTGAAAACAGCACATTTGAGCCTCTACCAAGGGTTTTAACTTTTACATTAGGTCAGTAAATCGGGGATCGCTTTGTAAAGTTTTGACAATCTGCTTAATTTCCTGGGTGCGGTCTTTTTTAACTACCAGGGTGACATGGCGATCGCGCACAATCACCACATCCTCTAAACCAATAGTCACAATTACCTCCTCTGGATTTGAGGCATAAACAATTGCTCCTTGAGTATCTAAACATACATGAGTAGCAAGTTCTACATTAGGGTTATCTTGGGTTTTAAGTAACCGCTCAATTGCATTCCAGTCGCCTAAATCATCCCAACCAAACTCTACCGGTAAAACGTATGCTAGACTGGTTTTTTCCATGAGCGCGTAATCTATACTTTTTTTAGGCAACAGAGGATAAATACCAGGGCCTTGTTGTTCTAAAGGTTCGATAATTTCTGGAGCATGGGTACGCAGTTCTTTTAGAACCACTCCAGCCCGGAAGACGAACATACCACTATTCCAGCTAAACTGTCCCGTCGATAAGAAAGTTTCGGCTGTTTCACGGCTAGGCTTTTCAGTAAAGCGATTGACATGATAAGCTGGCAAGTCATTAAAGCTACCAATTTTCTCACCTTGTTCAATGTAACCGTAACCAGTTGATGGAAAAGTTGGCTTGATCCCCAAAGTGACAATAGCTGCTTGATCAGTAGCTAATTGAATTGCTGCATCTAAAGTATGGGCAAACGCCTCTTGATTAGCAATCCAGTGATCAGCCGGAAAAAAGCCAATAATAGCGTCTTCTCCATAACGCTTTTGAATTTCTAAACTAGCCCAAGCCACAGCAGCAGCAGTGTCTCTACCCTCTAACTCGATCAATAAATTTGACTGTGGCAGATCAGGCAATTGTTGTGTTATTCCTTGAGCGATCGCACTAGAAGTTATTACCCACAAATCATCCCAACCACCTACGAGTTTTATTAACCTATCGGTGGTTGCTTGTAGTAGGCTTCTAGCGCTACCATCGAGACTTAAAAATTGTTTAGGTCGATCTTGGCGACTGAGGGGCCAAAAACGCTCACCTTTACCACCAGCGAGAATTACGGGATACCATGAGTTATTCATGTTGTCATACACACTTACAGAGGAACAATACAAGTTTACAGGTAGCTCTTACTCTGGCAAGATTTGTATCTTGCACTAACATACCTTTAAGAAGTGGTTGAGTGGGGAGAGAATTGTGATTAAACAAATTCAATGGTCAGAAAATCAGGTTACACCTCAGCAAGTACCAGTATTAGATCAAGAGGTGCGTAGGCATAGCCCACCAGAAACAACCCAACAATTACAATGGGTAGAAAATCAGGTTGCACCTTTAACAACACCAGTCTCAGATCCAGAAGCTAGACTGCAACAATCACAAAGGGCAGAAAATCTAGTCTCAGATCAAAAAGTCACAGCCAAACACCCAGCAAATACTTCTCGTCAGGCGATTCAGTCAGTTGGGTCAATTCCCCACGAACTCTACAGTCGCTTAGGTTTAACTATACCACAATGGCTACTGTGGATATTAACTGTTGTTTTAGGGGTAATTTTATCCGGCTTAATGGTGTCAACATTGGCACTGTGGACTCCTCTATGGAGTAATCTAGATCAAGCCAATGAAGACGATTTGGGATTTGGTGCAAAAAATCAGGTCAAAATACCTGGTGATTTAAGTAGTAAGCTTTCCCAGTATAAACTATCCCGACCCATGAATATTTTAATCATGGGAGTTGAACCAATTAAGGGTACAGTGGATGGTTCACCAGAAAGTTTTGCCGGCAACAGTGATACTATGTTATTGGTACGGCTTAATCCTAGTGATAAATCTATTCGAGTGCTTTCTATCCCCAGAGGTACAATGATTTCCATCCCAGAACAGGGATTAACCAAAGTATCTGAAGCCAATGCTAAGGGGGGTCCAGTTCTAGCAGCACGGGTAGTTAGTCGCACGTTAAACAATGCCCCCATCGATCGCTATATTCGCATTTCTACCAGTGGCTTTCAGCAATTAGTTGATCAATTGGGTGGAGTAGATGTATTTGTACCCACAGCAATGAATTATCAAGATCAAGCTGGTGGATTGTCGATGAATTTAGTTAGCGGTTGGCAAACCCTTAATGGTGAACAAGCAGAACAATTTACTCGTTTCCGTGAAGAAGGTTTAGGCGATTTACCCAGAGTGCAACGACAACAGGCAATGATAGCAGCTTTGTTGCAAAAGATGAACAGTCCCACAGCTTTACCCAGGTTGCCTCAATTAACTCGCATTATGCGAAAATACTTTGACACTAACCTGAAAATGGAAGAAATGATGGCATTGGCGAATTTTTCCCTGAATGTAGAACGGGATAATTTTCAAATGTCGATGCTTCCTGGAGTTTTTAGTAAATTTAGCCAAGATCCTAATAGTTACTGGTTAAATTTGACAGGACAACAAAGTTTATTGAATGATTATGTTGGGGTAAATATTCCCACCCTAAAATCAGAAGATAAACCAGTTTCTCGTCTTAGAATTGCTATTCAAAATGCTTCCAATCAACCTCAATTAACTGACAAAGTTATTGCTTATCTCAAACAAAAAGGTTTCACTAATGTTTATGCGGTGTCTGATTGGCCTGATACCCAACGCCAAACTCAGATCATTGTTCAAACAGGCAGGAGAGAATTAGGAATTGATATGCAAAATGAATTAGGTTTAGGACAAATTGAGGTTTCAGCTAATGGAGATTTAGGATCTGAAATCACAATTCGTATTGGTAAAGATTGGAAATAGGGAACAGGGAACAGGGAACAGGAAATTAAACCCACGGAGGTGGGTTTTGCCTGTGTAGATGCGGTTTCTAACCGCCATTTCAATTTTAAGCCCCGGCGATTATAAATCGCGGCTATACAAACAAAGTCCACCTGCGTGGACTAAGAAAAAACAGGATTTGAAACCCACGGAGGTGGGTTTTGCCTGTGTAGACGCGGTTTCTAACCGCCCTTTCTAACCGCCCTTTCTAACCGCCCTTTCTAACCGCCCTTTTCAACTAACCACCCCCCTGCCGCTTTAATGTTAAGCTGAGTTATAAATTATGAAAAAGATTTGGGTGCGAATTTTTAGTTTAATTTTGATTTTAATTTTGGCTTGGTTATGGGTAATTATTAATCCTAAACCCGCCTTTGCTCAAGTCAATACTATTAACTATAGTAATACCAGTTTAGAAAATCGTGATTTTTCTCATCTTGATTTGACAGGTGGAACTTTCGTTGCAGCAGAAATGCGGGGAACAAATTTTCAAGGGACAAATTTAACTAATGCAATTTTAACTAAGGGTGTTTTATTAAAAGCAAATCTAGAAGCTGCTAATTTAACAGGTGCATTAGTTGATCGAGTTACCTTGGATGGTGCTAATCTAAAAAATGCCATTTTCACAGAAGCAACATTGACCCGTAGCCGTTTTTATGATGCTGATATCACCGGGGCTGATTTTACCGACGCTTTGATCGATCGCTATCAAGTATCGTTATTATGTCAAAGGGCAGATGGTGTAAATCCTGTGACGGGTGTTGCTACTCGTGATAGTTTGGGATGTCGATAAATTAATCATAATTAGTATTTGTGACACAACCAGAACAAAAACCCCCTCGTTCCTTCGCTGGAATTGCTGGCATTGTAGCCGCAGCCACATTAATTAGTAAAGTATTTGGTTTAATTAGACAACAAGCGATCGCAGCGGCTTTTGGTGTTGGTGCAGCAGCTACAGCCTACAGTTACGCTTATATTATTCCCGGTTTTCTGTTAATCTTGCTTGGTGGTGTCAATGGTCCTCTGCATAGTGCAGTTGTCAGCGTTTTAGCTAAACGCCAAAAATCAGAAGCCGCACCTTTGGTAGAAACCGTCACAACCATCGTCGGTAGTTTGTTGTTGTTGGTGACAGTTGCACAGGTTTTTTTAGCAGAACCAATTATTGATCTAGTTGGCTATGGGTTAGAAGCAAATACTAGAGAAATTGCCATTCAACAACTACGAATAATGGCACCCATGGCCTTATTTGCCGGGTTAATTGGTATTGGTTTTGGTACACTAAATGCCGCAAATCAATATTGGTTACTCTCCATTAGTCCTTTATTATCTAGTATTACCGTAATTGGCGGTATTGCAATTTTAACTGTGCAATATGGCAAAGATATCATTAAGCCAGAATACGCTTTAATCGGTGGCATAGTATTAGCTTGGGGAACATTAGCAGGGGCAGTTTTGCAATGGGCAGTACAATTAATTGTCCAATGGAAATTAGGTTTAGGTACATTACGCCTCAGATTTGATTTTAAATCTCCTGGTGTCCAAGAAGTAATTAAAATCATGACTCCAGCGACAATTTCATCAGGAATGATGCCGATTAATGTCGCTACCGATTTATATTTTGCCAGTCCAATCCCCGGTGCAGCAGCAGGTTTCAACTATGCTAACTTATTAGTACAAACACCCTTGGGGATTATTTCTAATATTATCTTACTACCATTATTACCAATATTTGCTAAACTCGCCGAACCGCAAAATTGGCCAGAATTAAAATCCCGTATTCGTCAAGGACTTTTACTCACAGCCGTTACCATGTTACCTTTAGGGGCGATGATGGTAGCGTTATCTGTACCAATTGTGCAGATAGTTTATCAACGTGGTGCATTTAAACAAGAAGCGACAGAATTAGTTTCTTCTTTATTAATTGCCTATGGAATTGGGATGTTTGTGTATTTAGGACGTGATGTTTTAGTTAGAGTATTTTATGCGTTAGGTGACGGACAAACACCTTTTAAAATTAGTACATTTAACATTTTTCTCAACATCTTCTTAGATTGGATTTTAGTTAAACAATTTGGCGCACCAGGCTTGGTATTAGCTACGGTTGGGGTAAATTGTAGTTCAATTTTAATGCTATTGTGGTTACTAAATCGCAAACTAAACGGCTTACCTTTGCGTGAGTGGAGTGTACCAATTTTCGGTTTAACTGTCGGTAGCATTGTGGCTGGGGTTGCAAGTTACGGAACTTTGGTTGGTTGTCAGCAAGTTTTAGGTACTCAAGGTTTAGGAATTTTGTTAGTGGAATTGGGTATTTCTGGTTTAGTGGGAATGGGGATATTTACAGCGATCGCTCATTCAATGAAAATACCAGAAGTAGATAGTTTTGTGGTGAAAATGCGTCAAAAGTTTTTTAGGATTTAAAGTATAATCATTAATTGCATAAAGAGCGATCGCTCTTTGTCACCCTAGAATTATACTGTAAATAATCCTTCAATAAATCACAACTATTGCTAAGTAAACTTTCTAATTCTAACTTAGAAATATTGCGTAAAATAACTGTTCCATTACCACTACCAGCCGCTAAAATCTTACCATCTGGACTAAAACTAACACTTGTTAATTCTTCTTTATCACCCTTCAAAGCCATTAATAAAGATCCGTCCTGACTCCACAACCGCATCTTATCTTCACTACTCACAGCAATAGTTTGATCAACTGGATTAAAACTAACACTAATAAAATTATCACCATCTCCTGACAGTGTTTTCTGTAACTGTCCGTTGCGACTCCAAAGTTTCACCGTACTATCAATACTCACAGAAGCAAGAGTCTGATTATCGGACGACCAAGCGACACCATTTACCCGTCGAGTATGACCAGTTAAATCATTCACAAATTGACTATCAATGGGTCGTTTTTCTATTTTCCAAATCTTCACCATCGTGTCATCACTCGCTGACGCTAAAAACTGACCATCGTGACTAAAACTCACCCAATTAACCGCATCTTTATGACCATCCAAGGTTTTTAATAACTTACCCTCCCGACTCCAAAGTTTAACTTTACTATCCTTACTTGCAGAAGCAATAATTTCACCATTAGGCGACCAATCTACAGCCAAAACCGTATCTTTATGACCATTCAAAGTTTTTAATAACTTACCTTCACGACTCCAAAGTTTAATTTTACTATCCTTACTTGCAGAAGCAATAATTTCACCATTTGGCGACCAAGCCACACCCCAAACTTGACCAAGATGACCGGAAAATGTTTTGATTAATTTACCTTCCCGACTCCAAATTTTTACGGTTTTGTCCCGACTCCCAGCCGCCAAAATTTTACCATCTGGACTAAAGCTAATACTTGTCACCCAATCAGTATCAGATTTAGGATTTCGCAGCAGCACATCATCCCAACGCCAAAGTTTAATCATTTTATCCCGACCAGCAGAAGCTAAGGTGCGATTATCTGGACTAAAATTAACACTATTAACCCAATTATTGTGTCCTCTAAGAGTTCCTAACAACTTACCTTCTACACTCCACAGTTTAATGGTTTCGTCGGTACTAGAAGAAGCAATTGTTTGACCATTATGACTAAAACTAACACCAGTTACGCCAGAAGTGTGACCTGATAAAGTCTTTAATAATTTACCTTCTCGATTCCATAATTTAAGAGTTTTATCTAAACTAGCAGAAGCAATAATTTCACCATTTGGCGACCAAGCTACACTTTTAACTGCGTCTTCGTGTCCTATTAAAGTTCTTAATAGTTTACCTTCCCGATTCCACAGTTTAATATTATTATCAGCACTCACTGAAGCAATAATTTTGCCATTTGGCGACCAAGCTACACCCAAAACTGCACTACTATGACCTGATAAAGTTTTTAATAACTTACCTTCTTGATTCCATAATTTAATGGTTTTGTCAATACTTCCCGAAGCAATAACTTGATTATCTGGACTAAAACTAACAGTATTTACTACCCCACCATGTCCAAGAAAAGTATTTAATAATTTACCATTCCGACTCCAGAGTTTGACAGTTTTATCTTGACTTGCAGAAACAATTAATAAACTATCTTGACTAAAGCTGACACTATTAACTACCCCTATATGACCAATTAAAGTTTTGATTAATTCACCACTATTTCGCCAAATTTTAATTGTGTTATCTGCACTAGCTGAAACAATTAAAGATTTATCTGGGCTAAAAATGACGCTATTAACTCCAGATAAATGACCTTCTAAACGATTACGTTCTTTGACTCCATAAACTACTTGATATAAAGCTGTAAGCACCTGTTCTTTAGTATTAGCATCTACCCAAACAGTTTGTTGTAATTTTCTGCCGGCTTTTAAACTGTCTTTAAGTGCATCAATTCCTTTTTGGGATGCAAATAAAGCTTCACTAGATGCACTAAGAGTTTTAATTTCGCTATTTATAGCCGTGATTACAGAAACACTTAAACCCAATATAGCAACCACAGAAGCAGTAAGGGCAGCTTTTAAAGTTTGATTTAATCTAATTTCACTTAATCTTTGTTTTTCCTGGCTTTCTACAAGCTGTGCAGTTAATTCTTTTTCCTTTAATTCTGCACGCAGATATTCCATTTCTAACTGACTTTGTTCTTCTCGCTTCCGTAATTCTCGTAATTCTTTTAGTAAGTCCACGCCCTGTTGATGTTGAGTATCTACTAATGTAGCTTGCTGTTTATTTTGTCTGAGTTCTCTTTTGAGACGTTCAATTTCTTTGTGGCTATTTTCGACTTTATAACGTAATTGATTGAGTTGTGCTTGTAAGCTTGATTCCTGTTGTTGTAAGTAGCGAATTAAGTCTACTAAATAATCATGTATCAGTTGATAGCGTTCTGGTGCGTCAGGAAATAGAACGACTAAACCAGATAAAACTAGGATATCTAAAACTAATTCTAATTTATTCGATTCTTCTAATTCTGCTAACTCTGTTGCTAATTCAGCACGAGTTTTAAATGGTCGTTGGTTGCTGTCATCAGTTAATAAGTATAAAACGATTAAAGCTGCCCTTTCATTATCAGGTCCACAGTCTTTAATTAGTTCTTTTAGATATCTTTCAATTAGTTTATTCGGTCTATGAGGCTGATATTGAGCTAGAGTAGTAATGTGTTCATCTTGCAATTGCGCCCCTACTACTTGTAATTCAATTGGACGAACTTCTCCTAATTCGGCGGATAAATCGGCAACTAGGGCATCTATTAAATTAGGTTCTAAATTTAATTGCGATCGCTCTGTTAATTTCTGTATAATTACTTTAGCATATTCTGGGCTAAAATTATTTAATTGGTAACGAATATTTTTATCAAGAATGTTATGATTAATCGCTTCTAACGCCGAAAGATGTTTAAAATCCAATAATCGGTGTAAATAATCTTCTCGTAAAGATAAAATAACTTTCACAAAAGATATATTTAAACAATCACTAATAAATTTATCGAATTGTTGTTTTTGATTACGGTCGGTATAACCAAAGAAAAATTCCTCAAATTGGTCAAAAATTAAAACTGTAATTAAATGATTATCTGCATTTTTTCGTAATTGTTGCCAAATGTCTTCAATGGTAATTGGTGTTGCAATACAGGGAAGATTTCCTAATTCAATGGCAACTTTTTCATGTTGAGACATCGCCTCTGTTAAAGATTTACCTAATTCCCGCACCCAATCTGTATAAATTTGTAGCACCACAGGGACGGCAATTTGATCACCAATGGCGCGATTTTGCAAAGCTGGAACTAAGCCGGCGGTAACGGTGGAACTCTTACCCACACCAGATTGACCATGAATTACGGTCAACTTTTGGTCAGCACGGCCAATTCTGCCAATTAAGTTATTAATATCACCTTCCCGACCAGAAGCGGCAATTTCTAAAGCAATGCTGCTATTGCCTGATGCAGACATTAAAGCGGGGTTGGTGGCTTGTCTTTGGGGTTGTAAGCGTCCCGCCCCGATAAAAGCCCGAAACCCGTATTGCTGCTCAACAGAACGGCGTTTCTGACGGATTATGTAAGCCTCTAAATAACAACCTGCTTCAAAATAGAGCGATCGCAATGTCCGCAATAGGCGAATATAACGATGGGCATCATATTGGTGTTGACTGTTTTCTAAAGATATAGAAAGTTCCTTTGTAGCTTGATCAAGATATTCCTGTGCTACCTTTTGTTCACCTAATTTCTGTTGAGCTTTGGCTAAAGTTAAATAATAAATTTGTGCTAACAATAGGGGAAATAAGCAATCGTAAGATTCAATTTGTTTTTGGGCTTCCCCTAATTTTAATAATGCAAAATGAGCTAAAATAGTCGCTTGCATCCACCGTGATTCATTAACAGCTACTTGGGCTAAAAAACCATAATCACAAGCTAATTGAATTTGATTTCCATAATTTTGATGTAATTCTAAAGATTTTTGAGCGACAACTTGCAATTCTGTCCAATCTTCTATACATTGTAAAACTTCAGCCAATTGTCCAATCACTTCTGCTACTAAATCTATGCGTTTAGCACTTTGAAAAGTTTGTAAACATTGCTGAAAATTTGTTTTAGCAGCATCCCAATATTGAAAATTAGTGGTTTTATTTTTTTCAGCTAAACGACAATAACAAAGACCTATATAAAGTAATAAAATTCCTTGTTTTAAAAGATGAGATAATGAATTAATAGGAAGTTGAGGTGATGGGGCGGTATTTTCCCATTCTAAAATTCTTCCTAGATCCCAATTTCCTCCCCGTTCCTGATCTCCTGCTTGTTGCCAAAATAGCAAACTTTGGCGAAAATGAGATAAGGCTGGATGAATGCGATCGCTAACATAATCATCCAGACCAAAAACAAATTGTAAACTAGCATTTAACTCTGGTTCTAAATTAATTCCCCGTTCTTGTAATTCTTTAATTGCTACATGAAGTTCATAGCTTTTAATCCAAACTTGTTCTACAGTACAATTATGATTATTGATTTGATTATTTGAAGTATTTTCTCCACGTAAAGCCTTCGCAAATAATCCATCTGTTTCCTGTTGCAAAAATTCCAGCAACGCCTGAGAAGTCATTTCAAAGCGAATAGGTGTAGCCGCCCAACTAGCAAAATCTGGGGCTAATTTTACAAATTTTTGTAATATTTCATCATTCACCCATAAAACCATCGGGAATGTATGGCGTTTACGAAATTCATCGCGAATTTGATTAATAGAACTGAGAAGATCATCAATTTCATCGACTGATTCTAACCCGAAAATCATTAAACCTGCGAGTTGATTTTGTGATTTTGGCAAATGGATGGTACTATATAAAGTTCTGGCGTTATGGGGTAAAATAAGTTTTTCAACTTGGTCAGATACCAAACCTTTTTCTGTCAGTTGTTGGAGAATTGATTCACGCAAAACACCATAGTTACAACAGACTAAAACTACAGAAAATTGTCCGCTAGAAAGACAAATTGCTCTTCCTAAACTTCTCAAAGCACGTTCATTGGCGGCGGTTATATCTTCTGTTGAGAGTCTTTCAACCATGATTTAAATTTCTGAGTTTCAGCTAATACCGGATTAACAGCAAACCAAGCGCCTTGACGATCGCGATATTCAAAGACAAACAAACTCCGCAATAATGTATGATATTCGATATCTCCTCTGACTTTTTGCTCTTGTACAACCTGAAAAATTAACTCCCATTCGTGGGGGTCAATAGCGTTAGCGCGGTAATCTCGTTGTCTTTGAATTACCAACTCCACACATTCCCGGTCAAAGGGAGGATCTTGTTCCCTCAGACAATCAAATAGTAATCCCAATAGGTCGCGCACATGACCACCACTGATCAAACATAAGCGATCTAAGGTTTCTAAATTATCAAATACCTCTGTAATTAAGCTTAACCGATCATCTGGTAAAATGTCGGGGAAGGCTCTAGCCAATACCATTTGGCGCATCAATTCCAAACCAGTTGTGAATACCTCTCCACTGCGTAAATACACAGGAATCATTGGTAAAACCTTCGGTGCAACGCCACCCCCTAAACGATGTTGTAGTTCGGCGCTATCATTAGAGAAAGTCAGAGCCAAAGGAATAGTATATACAACATGACAATTTAATTTGCGTAATTGCTCACCTCTATCTATAAATAAATATTCTGGCAGCGATCGCCCTGATGGTAAAGGCCGAATTGCTACCCGGTCTAAATTATCGACAATCACAACTAAACCCTTGCTACCCCTAGCTTTGAGTTCAGTATTCGCCTTTTCTAGCAGTTCTTGATTAATAGACTGTAAAATATTTTCTGTTCGTGGTTCTAAATAATCCCGCAACCGTCGCCGTAACTGAGGACTTTCTTTCGTTTTCGCCGTAATTTTAGCAATTCCCACCGATAACTCCGCCTCTACCCCCAATTCTATCGGAGTTTGGAGAAAATCCACCACTTCGTTAAATAATTTGGTAAAATAATTAGGCTTAATGCGGATCTTCATCCCTTCGAGAGTTTCACTCACCTGGCCAGCGATCGCTAACAGCACATCAGTCACATCCACATCCGCCATTTCCAGCACACGGGTAGACTCAAAATATACTACCTGAAATTGTTGCTCCTCCAACTCCGCCTTTAGCCGCAGTAACTCCGTTGATTTACCACAACCCAAATAACCTGTAAATAGCTGACAAGTTGGCGTATTCGGTGATATTTTACTAATAGTGCGCTGCAAAGCCTCAATAATTTTACCACCACGCACCGAAGCAAAATCAATATAATACAACCGGTCAGCCGCATTTCCAATCATTAGCGGTCTACTCGGATTACAAGCCTGATAAAATCTTTCTAAATTTAAAACCATAACTAATCGAGTTCACGGAAGAAGTAGGATCACAAAGGCTAAATAGGACTTGCTAATAAAGTCTTTGGGTTAGGGCTAGGAGTCAGGAGTCAGGAGGAAGAATTAGAATAATAGTCTTCAATCTAGTCCTAAATAAGTATATTTACTTTTGGTAATTCTTTCTTTACTGTATTACATCCTACTCAAATTACAAACTCAAACTGTCTAATTCAGGATAATTTTTAGATATATTTTTTCTCAACACACACGGATAATGGCAAACGTGATCATGATTTACAGGATTATAATGATAAACAGGATGATTTTTGGGCTTAGTTTCAGGAATAGACATTAAACCCATCAAAAAACATTCATTTTGCTTTTATTCTCTACTATAAGCTACACCATACTATTTCTCCTGACTCCTGACTCCTGACTCCTGACTCCTGACTCCTGACTCCTGTCCATTATTTATCAGTCCTTACAAGTTCCAAACCTGAGACAATCTCCTGTTTGTTCATCTCTGGCCTCAACCCTCTGTGATAATAATCCTAACTGAGCATCAGTACCAGAAATAATATCCCCACTTGACATCCTTAACCAGCTATTATGAATAGCAAAGCCAAAACCAGCATTATAGAAATAAACTGGTAACATCATCAGTCCCATACAAATTGTTTTATTCATCACCAAACCTCAGTTCAAATTAAAGATCACGCTTTTAGGAAACGCCATCTTGATGAACCGGATTTTAGAAACCGAGCATTATTTGTTGATTTTGAGTCAAATTAGTTAATGCTAGTAGCCGCAGAGACTTAATTTACAAATTAACGGTTCTACCCTATTTTTAGAGTAGGAACTGCCAACAAGATGGCTTCCTGGTAACTTATCCAGAGGAAACACCAACAAACCGGAAGAAAATCTCAAATTTACCATAAATGGGAAAAAATTAATCCTGTTAATCCTTTAATCCTGTACATCCTGTTCGCATAGCGTGGCGTTAGCCATATCAGACAAATAAAATAACAAATATTAACCCCAGATTTTTTTTGTAGAATCAATCTAAAATCTAAAATTAATTGACTTATGACACCTTCCCCCGACCTAGACCTAAAAACAGATCCATTTGACGAATTACCAGATGATGTAGAAATGGACTTCTTCGACCATTTAGAAGAATTACGCTGGCGGATTTTTTATGCTCTGATTGCTGTAGCAGTTTGTGTAGTCGGCTGTTTTCTTTTTGCTAAACCCATAATCCAGTTATTAGAAATACCAGCCCAGGGGATAAAATTTATCCAACTAGCACCCGGAGAATACTTTTTTGTTTCTTTGAAAGTTGCTGGTTATAGTGGTTTAGTTCTGGCCAGTCCGTTTATTCTTTACCAAATCATCCAGTTTGTGCTTCCTGGACTAACGCGACGTGAACGCCGATTAGTTGCTCCAGTCGTTTTCGGGTCCAGCGTGTTATTTTTCGCCGGGTTAGTATTTGCTCACCGCTTACTTATTCCCGCCGCCTTAAACTTTTTTGTCAGCTACGGTGCTGATGTTGTTGAACAATTTTGGTCAATTGAAAAATATTTTGAATTTGCATTGTTACTATTATTTAGCACTGGGATAGCCTTTCAAATTCCCATCATTCAACTATTACTTAGTAACTTAGGAATAGTCTCCTCAGAAAAAATGGTAACTGGGTGGCGTTTTGTAATTATGGGAGCAGTAATTTTAGGAGCAATACTCACCCCTTCCACCGACCCCCTCACGCAAAGTCTGTTAGCAGGAGCAGTTTTGGGACTTTACTTTGGCGGTGTAGGTTTAGTCAAATTAACAGGTAAATAATCAAAAAAAACTCCTTATTCCTCTCTGCGACTCTGCGCCTCTGCGAGAGAAACCATCACCTCTGCTTCCAGAAAATCATGAATAACAAAAGGTAAATCAGCGCCAAATAAACCCCGTTGAATCCGTTCTGATGACTCATTAAAAACAAGAAACAGGGGATAGATAGTTTCACTACCCTCACTGAGAATGTGACTATGGCGGGGGTGCATCATCCATTCATAATAATTATCTAACAACACTTGAGTTTGTCGCCAACGTCCTAACAACTCCGAAAAATCTTCGTGGGGACGATGAATAAACAGTAAAATTTCCGCGCCGGTTTTGATTTTCCATTCAGGATCGCACATCAAAATAGACACATCACAGGGTAGACAGATGGTTTGAGAAGTTTTAGTTTCAGTGTCACGAATACGGACTATAGGTAAAGTCAAAGTGATGACACTTTCGCTGGGACGACGGAGACTAGGGATCATTTCCCAGTATGGACGGTGTTGTTTGAGGAGAGCGATCGCTGCTTGATGATTACTATACTCTGCCAAACAAGTTTCGTAAAGAGATTTTAGCATAAACATAATTTGATTAAATATGACAGAAAAAAAATGAAGTATGAAATCTTCAATTTAACCTCAATCTTCATCATTAGACATCGAGTGAAAATTAAATATGCGTTTCCTATAACCTTTGTAGAGACGTTCCATGGGTAGGGATTCTCGTCTCTACATTGTTTTCTGGAGATGTCTATGCAGTTAACCCAGTGTTTCAAATACCTTAAACATTGGTAAATACATTGCTAACAAAATAGTCCCTACCATCCCCCCAAGTACAACAATCATAATTGGTTCTAAAATGCTGGTGAGGGCTTTTACTGCCTGTTCTACTTCATCTTCATAAAAATCTGCAACTTTCATTAACATTGCATCTATTTCTCCAGTTTCTTCACCAATACTAATCATTTGAATAGCCATTGGCGGAAAAACCTTGTGTTTTTGCAAAGCCAGACTAATCATCCCCCCTTGTTGAACATCAGCCCTAGCTGAATCTATGGCGTTAGCAACTATTTGGTTTCCTGAAGTATCTCGGACAATTTCTAAAGAAGTTAAAATTGGTACGCCAGAACGGGATAAAGCCCCAAAGGTGCGGCTAAAACGGGCAACAGAAGATTTTTGAATCAAATCACCAAACAAAGGCATTTTTAGAGAAAGGCGATCAATATTTAGACGGCCATTGGCAGTTTTATAGTATGCTTTATAAGCAATAAATGTACCGATTACCACACCGAAAAGTATCAAAATCCTCCAACTTCTTAAAATTTCACTACAATACATCAAAAATTGCGTCAAAGGCGGCAATTCTGTTCCCAAATCGGTAAAGATTGCGGCAAAAACAGGAATTAGAAAAATAGTCATTCCTAGAAAAATAGCAGTTGCTAAGAAACCCACAACCACTGGATAAGACAAGGCTGATTTAATTTGATTTTGTAATCGCGCCACATCTTCTAATAATTTAGCTAGGCGATCTAATACCTCATCTAACACACCCCCAACTTCACCGGCTTGCACCATACTGACATACAAACCATCAAAGCACTGAGGATGTTTCCGCATAGCATCTGAAAGGTTTACACCATTTTGAATATCGCCACTAATTTCAGTTAGAGCTTTTTTAAGTTTGGGATTACTGCACTGTTCAGAAAGTACCCCTAAACTTCTGACAATTGCAACTCCAGCATTCACCAAAGCAGCGAACTGTCGAGAAAATACAGCCTTATCTTTAACAGAAACACTGACAAAGGAATTTTGAATTTTTTGCAAATCAAAGCGGGAAGCTAGGCTTTGAGATTCTTTTAAGTCTTGGACTACTAAACCCTGATCTCTGAGATTAGTACGAGCATCTACTAAAGAATCAGCGATAAATGTTTCCATACGGGATTTTCCTCTGGAATCCCGAACACGAGCTAGGTAAGTTGGCATAATTGGTAATTGGTAATTGGTGATTGGTGATTGGTGATTGGTAATTGGTAATTGGTAATTGGTAGCTGCTATTACTCCAATAAAGTAGTCTGTAGGGTGCGTCAGACAGAATAATTTAGGCTGAAATCAATAATTTTAAGTTTCTGACGCACCTTAACCTTATTACTCCAATCAAGAACACAGGATGTTGAGAATTATGAGGATAAATATCAAAACTTAATGCCCTCTAGCACCCGCACCTGCTTTTGCTTGTCCCTGGGGTGCAGCAGCCCCAATCAGACGCTGAATTTCATCGGGTTTAGAAGTTTTAGATATTGCTGCTTCAAAAGATATTGTTCCAGCTTTGTACAAATCAGCTAAAACCTTTTCTAGTGTTACCATACCCAACTTCCCACCAGTTTGAATTGCTGAATAAATTTGTGCTGTTTTACCTTCACGAATCAAGTTAGAAATAGCAGGTGTAATAATCATAATTTCCTGTGCCATTACCCGACCAAATTCTCCTGGTTTGGGATTTTTACGGGGAACTAATGTTTGACTAAAAACCGCTACTAGAGAGTTAGATAACTGTACTCGCACTTGGGTTTGTTTTTCATGGGGGAAAACGTCAATCATCCGGTCTACAGTTTGGGCTGCTGAACTGGTGTGTAGGGTGCCAAATACCAAATGTCCTGTTTCTGCGGCTGAAATTGCCAAAGAAATTGTTTCTAAATCCCGCATTTCCCCTACCAGAATAATATCTGGATCTTCCCGTAGAGCCGCTTTTAAGGCATTGGCAAAACTTTTTGTATCTTCGCCCAATTGTCTTTGATGAACTAGACTTTTAATTGGTTCATAGACAAATTCTACAGGGTCTTCTACTGTTAAAATATGTTCGGCTCTGGTGCGGTTAATTAAGTCAATCATTGCCGCTAAAGTTGTGGTTTTACCTGAACCTGTGGGTCCGGTGACGAGAATTAACCCTCTGGGTTTTTCAGACATTTCTCTGACAATATCTGGTAAACCTAATTTATCAAAGTTAGGAATTTTAGAACTTAATGCTCGCAAACAAGCAGCATAAGTACCACGTTCTTTGTAGACATTGACCCGGAAACGGGCTAATCCTTTCACACCATAGGAACAGTCTAATTCCCAGGTTTGTTCTAAGGTTTTCCGTTGGGTGTTGTTGAGCATACTAAAAATTAGTTTTTGGCATTGTTCAGCAGTAAGCTTTTCTTCACCAATGGGGGTGAGTTTGCCACTAATCCGAAAATATGGAGGTAATCCGGCAGATAGGTGTAAATCCGAGCCACCCATTTCAATTAACTGCTCCATCAAGTCTTCGATCATCATTTCCATAGTTTTGTCTCCTTGGTTTTAGTTATTTTAAACATTTAAAAGTCCCGAATTTGAATTTTCAATTTAATCGACAAATCGGGGTGTTAAACAGTAAGGACAATCTAACCATTCTGGTTGTAATATGGCGTTACAAGTCAGACAGGTAAGACCACTTTTCCGTTTGGCTTTTAATTCAGCTTCTAGACCGGTATCTGTAAATGTTACCCGGTCTACTTCTTCTAAAGTCGTAGCACCTTGACGTACTAGGTCTAGGCTGTAAGCGAGGAGGGTTTTCATCCCTTCTTCTACAGCTACTTCTTTAATGCGTTCTGTGGGTGCTTCTTTGTTAATCAGAGTTTGGAGGTTTTCGGTGACTCGCATGACTTCATAGACACCACAACGTCCTTTGTACCCAACTCCACCGCAAGCTGAACAAACCTGATTTTTGGCTTTAGCTTCTATTAGCTGTTCTGCTTTTAAGATGTTAGCTTTGTAAAAAGTTACAGTTCCTTCTTGGGAAGCTGATAGACCATAGCGAGCTAGTTCCTCCGTTGTGGGATTATAGGCAATGCGACATTGGCCACATACACGTCGTACCAGACGTTGGGCTAGAACACCGATGAGGGAACTGGAAACCATGAAAGGTTCGATACCCATTTCTCCTAACCGAGCGATCGCTCCTGGAGCATCGTTAGTATGTAAGGTAGTTAATACTAAGTGTCCTGTCAATGCTGCCTCGATCGCTGTTTTGGCTGTTTCTTTATCCCTTGTTTCCCCCACTAACAACACATCGGGATCCTGACGTAAAAAAGCCCGCAAAGCCGTAGCAAAATCCAGTCCTTTCTCCCGAATTACCTGTACCTGAGTAATCCCTGGCAAACTGTACTCAATCGGGTCTTCTACCGTACTAATATTAATTCCCGGATCATTTTTTTCTGATAACGCTGAATAGAGGGAGGTTGTTTTCCCAGAACCAGTCGGACCTGTCACCAAGATCAAACCAAAGGGACGACTCACCATGTCCAAAACGATCGCTAGAGTCTCTGGATTGGTAATTAATTTATCTAACCCCAATTGTGTCGCGGAGTTATCTAAAATCCGTAATACCACCTTTTCACCGTAGCGACTCGGTAAGGTATTCACCCGGAAGTCTATTTTACGTCCATCTAAT
Organism: Cronbergia sp. UHCC 0137; assembly: GCF_034932285.1. NCBI lineage: Bacteria > Bacillati > Cyanobacteriota > Cyanophyceae > Nostocales > Nostocaceae > Cronbergia > Cronbergia sp. UHCC 0137. The sequence goes on along the minus strand of NZ_JAYGHC010000009.1, from coordinate 12,480 downwards.
AATCGTCGAATCCGACCATCTTGAGGTAAACGTCTTTCCGCAATATCTAAATTAGCAATGATTTTAAATCGGGCTGTGACGGCGGGAATAATTTTCTTAGGTAGGGGATCAAAAGCCTCACGCAGCACCCCATCTTTACGGAAACGAATGCGTAAATTTTCTTCTTGGGGTTCAATATGAATATCAGAAACCTTTTCACTTAAAGCCTTGAATAGAATCCGGTTGACAAGGTTGATGATGGGAGCATCTTCAGCCCCCTTCATTGCTGAACCCAGGTCAGCTTCCATGTCCTCACCGACATCTTCCAGGCTCATAGTTTCCAGGTTTTCTAAATCCTGGTTAATATCTATAAATTTTTCTTTTTCCAGATGTTTTTGCTTAACAGCGAACTCATCTAAATATTTGTTGATTAGTTGTTGATAATCTTCTGTAGTGATTACCATCCGTTTCAAGGCCAAGCCTTGGGGACGTAAAATTCGGTTCAAGTCATCAGAGGCTTGGAGATTATCAGGATCGACCATTGCCACCAAAGCATAAGGGGGTTTTGCTTCCTCATGCTTAGACAATGGTACTAAACGGTGACGACGACAGACATCAACTGGAATCAGGGTTTCAATTAATTGTGCTACGGTTGTTCCACCAATTTCATTCAGTTCTGGGTCAAGGGACTCAACCCCGTATAATATTTTCAGTTCAAATAGATGATTTTTCTTGTATTCCCTGAGTAATTCTGGTGATAACTGCTTCCCTGTCACCGATTCCAGTATTTCCGTCAGGGGTTTTCCAGATTTGCGGCTTTCAATCAATGCCTGTCTCATCTGTTCGCTATTAATAAAGCCAGATTGTACTAGCTTGTTCCCAAAGGGTGAAAATTCTGTTCTCGTTGTTAGAGCGGTGCTGCGACGTTGGGCTGAGGAGTAAGTCATAAGTAATTATTGGGGAAACCGCTTGTTTAAATTCAATAAAGAAACCTCTTGTTTAAAGTATTCCCATACTCTGGTACATAATTTCCATTCATAATGTATTAATTTAATGAAGGTGATTGGTAATGGGTAATGGGTGATGGGTAATGGGTGATGGGTGATTGGGAACAGAGGTTCGGCTTACTATGGCTAACGCCACGCTCCGCGGTAAACGTCAGCTATGCCGTTAGGCTTTACGACTTCGCTACCTCGACTTACTTCGACTTCGCTCAGTACAAGTCGCTCACCGACCAGAAACAGGGAACAGGGAACAGGGAACGATTTTCCTGTGGAGATGAACAATTTTCC